>JBFWIG010000008.1:0-17638 GCA_050256115.1 Bacteroidales bacterium
GGCCGGAGTGGGCAGTCCCAGAAAAGAGGTGGTCTGACGGGTGTCGATGTTGAACTTGGCCAGCCGGAGCGCCGAAAAGAGGGCCACCACAAAGAGCGAGAAGAGCAGGGCTTGTTGGGCAACGGGTGCCTCTGTCAGCGAAAATGCAGGATCGGAAGCCATCATGGTGTTTTGGGCCAGCGTAAAGAGAATGACCGACGGAGCCACCCCAAAGCTCACCACATCGGCCAGCGAATCGAGCTCTTTTCCTATCTCTGACCAGGCTTTAAGCAGACGTGCGGCCATGCCGTCCAAAAAGTCGAGAATCCCTGCTGTAAGAATCAGCCATGCTGCGGTGTTGAGTTCGCCCCGGAAGGCAAAAAGCATTGCCAGACAGCCGCAAAAGAGGTTCAGGCAGGTTATGGTATTGGGAAGATGCTTTAGAACGGCCATAGCGCGATTTTTCACAAAGATACATTTGGTTTTGAAAAGATCGTCCCATCTTTGCCGGATGTTTAATCCTAAAACCTAATTGTATGTACAGCAAAACAGGCGGAAAAGCCGGGGTTGTGTGGTTCAGAAGGTGGGCTAACAGGAGTTATGCAGTTTTTAATAGTTTGCACCGGGAGGTGCGAATAGGGGTATTATGTGCCTCTTATTCGCTCTTATTGTTGCCTTCCGAAGTTTGCGCTCTCACCGAGCCCGACTCCACTGCACTAAAACTGCAACTCCATGAGATCACCGTAAGCGGACAACGAACGCCCCTCCCTTTTTCGCAAACCGGCAGAATCATCTCGGTGGTTCCCCGGTCGGAAATTGTGTCGTCGCCGGCGCAGAATCTTCAAGACATTCTGGAGTATCTTCCCAATGTTGACGTTCGCCAACGAGGCGCCAACGGAGTTCAGGCCGATCTCTCCATTCGCGGCGGAACCACAGACCAAACCCTTGTTCTTTTGAATGGAGTCAATTTCAACGATCCGCAGACGGGTCACTACAGTTTAAACCTTCCTCTCGAACCCGATGCCGTTGAACGGGTTGAACTCATTGAGGGAGGGGCTTCACGGGTTTTTGGCCCGAATGCATTTTCAGGAGCCGTCAATTTTATCACCTCAGCCGCCGATACTTTCTCTTTGCGTTCGCTCCTTTCGGGAGGCGACTTCGGCTATTTCAAGGGCTCCCTCTCAGCAAACCTTCCTGCCGGGAATACCCGTCATCTCATCTCGATTGGAAAAACCCGGTCGGGGGGCTATATGCCGGCCACCGATTTCGAAACAGTTAATCTCTTCTACCATGCAAATGCCCGTCTGGGTCCGGTTCGTTTGGAGTGGCAGGGGGGGATGGCCGACAAAGCGTATGGTGCCGCCAACTTTTACGGGGTTCGCTACACCAACCAATTTGAACACACCAAAACCTGGTTTGCTTCGCTGAAAGGAACAGTGGGGAAAAAACTCTCCTTCTCACCCCTTTTCTATTGGAAAAGGAACAGCGATCACTATATTCTGGAACGATCGAACCCTGCGATGTACCAAAATTTTCATCGCACCGATGTAGCTGGCATCAACCTGTCGCAATCTATGTCGTGGGTGTTGGGCCACTCATCCTGGGGAGCCGACTTTCGCATAGAGCATCTGGCCAGTAGTGCGTTGGGCCATCCGGTGCGCTACCCGCAACGGGTTAAGGGCCATCCCGGCGTTTTCTATCACAAAGGCGATAGCCGCCGTAACTGGAGCCTCTATGCCGAGCACAATTTTACATCCGGCCCCCTTTCGGTTTCGGCCGGAATCATGACGAATCATCTTTCGGAGCTGGGTAATTGGAGCACCTTTCCGGGTCTGGATTTTCAGATCAGGCTCTTTGGAGGGCTACGGTATTACGGATCGGTAGGTGCCTCACTCCGGCTCCCCACCTTTACCGATCTCTACTACCAGGGCAGGGAAAACGTGGGCAATCCTCATCTTAAACCCGAAAAGAGCCTCTCCTGGGAGAGCGGTTTTAAATGGCTCACCCCCGGAATTCAAGGTCATATGGCCTATTTCGAACGCAGAGGTCGTAACCTGATAGATTGGATTTGGTACGAATCGGATCAGAAGTGGCACACTGAAAATCTTACGCGGGTCAATACCCGCGGGGCAACGCTCGCCTTGTGGATAGATCCGCGCCAATGGATGGGTTCGCGCTTCTTTGTACAACACTTCTCGGCCTCCTATTCGTATACCACGCTCAGCAAAGCGGAGAGCGCCGCCGTTTCGTACTATCTGCTCGATAATCTGAAACATAAGGCCGATTTCTCGCTCTCGCACCGAATTGTGCAGAGGGTCTCGGCCAACTGGCGACTCTCCTGGCAGGACAGAAACGGCTCTTTTCTGCAATACAACCCCGAAACCCAGTCGGCATCACCACGCAGCTATCGTCCCTTTGGTTTGCTCGATGCCCGGGTGGTATGGAAGAAAGGGGCAATAGAGCTCTTTGCCGAAGCTACCAATCTGCTCAACACCCGTTATTACGATCTGGGTAATATCACACAACCTTCCCGATGGGGTAAAACAGGCATAGTACTAACGCTTTAACAGGTGAGAGGCCTCCCCTTTCTTTAGTACTTGTGCGACTCCTTTTCCAGCTCCTCGTGCGAGAGCGCCTGCTTGTTCATCGATTGCCAGGCATACCAGATATAGGCCAGAACAAAGGGAATTACCAGCGAAACCCACGACATGGCCATTAGGGTATAGTAGCTCGAGGAGCTGTTTTGGATGGTGAGCGAGCTGTTGATATCGGCCAGGGAGGGATAGTAGGCGGTCTGGTTAAGTCCGGCGCAGAGCAGTAACGAAAATACCGTAAAAATAGTTCCTGCGCCGGAAAACCAGATCCCCTTTTTGGCTCTCCCCGTAAAGGGCATCACAAAGCCGGTGAGAACGGAAACCACGCCTGCCAGAAATAGAGGGCCTGCAGCAGGGATCTCCAGCATATTGCGAAGATATTTGTAGGGTATCATCGAGACTACGCCTGTTTCGGGCTGGTAGCCAAATCCGTTTCGGGTAAAAAGAAGGGCCAGAAAAGCCAGAAAGGCTGCCACGAAGGGGATTCCGTTAGAGAGAATCATTCTGCGCGCCTTGCCGTGCCAGCCAAAATCGGCGGTGGCATTCATCAGATAGAGGATGCCGGTTACCCGTGCCAGAAAGAAGAGAGAGAGTCCCAGTAACAGATTCATCGGATCGGACAGAGCCTCAAGTCCTTTCCAGCTCCCCTCCCAACGAGGTTGATTAAGGTCGTTAATAGAGAAGGGGGCTCCGCTGAAGAAGGTGGCTACCGCCACACCCGGTAAGAGGGCGCCAAATAAGCCGTTAAACCAGAGAAAGCCTTCGTAGACCCGTTTCCCGAAAATATTGCCGGGCTTTGAGCGGTACTCGTACGAAACTGCCTGTACCACAAAGCAGAAGAGAATAGCGATCCACACCAGATAGGCCCCGCTGAAACTGGTGGCATAAAAGAGCGGAAACGAGGCAAAAAAGGCACCGCCAAAGGTGACCAGGGTGGTAAAGGTAAACTCCCATTTCCGGCCCAGGGCGTTCAGAAAGAGTGTTTTATCGGCGTCGGACGAGGAGAGGCTTCCGGCCACCATTTGTCCACCCTGTACAAAAGTTAAAAAGATAAAGAGGCTTCCCAGAACGGATATCAGTATCCACCAATATTGCTGAAGTATAAGATGTGTTATCATAGCAGGCTGGTTATAAGCAATCAATGGGTTTCGGGTCCTTTAGAAATTTGCCGGCACAAGATAGATATCTCTGCAACGAGCAGCCCGGTAAAGAGGATGGCGAAGAGGAAAAAGGTGATCTGCACCGAGGTGGCATCGAGTTGCGATACCGCGGCCAGTGTGGTGAGGTAATCCTGTACCACCCAGGGCTGACGACCCACCTCGGCCACCACCCATCCGCTCTGGCTGGCCAGATAGGCCAGGAAGATGGAGCCCAGAGTAATTTTCAGGAGAAGCCGATTGGGTTCCAGCCTTTTCTTTTGGTTTAGCCACCATAAGAGCGGAAAGAGCAGCAGGAGGAAAAATCCGGTGCCCACCATTATGCGAAAGCTCCAGAAAGTAAGGGGTATGTTGGGAATCATTCCATCGGGATTGTTCAAAAAGCCATACCCGAAATAGCGAAAGTTCGATTCGTGGTACTCAGGGCTCACCAATATCCGGTAGAGCGAGTCGGCCTCTGTGGTATGCCCTGCTTTTTTGGCCTCTTTAAAGCTGCCCAAAAGAGATCGGGCTGCCTTCCCGCGCGCAATCTTCTCGGCGGCCGGCATCAGACTGTAAAGTGTGTTGCCTTCGGTTAAATCCTTTACTCCCGGCACAAAGGCATCTGCCGACCCAAAACTCATCCAGGAGAGCAGCCCCGGAATCTCGAAGGCATATTTTGTCTCGCCGCTCTGCGAGGGCCATCCAATTACGGTAAGGCCTGCATGGGTGCTACCCTCTTTCAACCCCTCCATGGCAGCCAGCTTCATGGGTTGGATCCGGGCAATCTGACGCGACGAGGTATCGCCTGTGTAAATAGTGATGGCGGTTGCCACCAAGCCGGTGAGGGAGGCAATCCGGATGCTCTTTGAAGCCAGATCGCTATGCCTGCCCCGCAGCAGAAACCAGGCACTGATGCCGCACACAAAGGCAGCCCCCAGCATCCAGCCGGAGGTTACTGTATGAAAAAACTTTACGAGTGCCACGGGCGAGAAGGCCACCGCAAAAAAGTCGACCATCTCGTGCCGGGCTGTTTCGGGGTTGAATGCCATTCCAACCGGGTACTGCATCCAGGCATTGGCCACCAGAATCCAGAAGGCCGAGAGGTGTACCCCCAGGGCCACCAGCCAGGTGGAGAGCAGGTGAAACCGGGGGCTCACCTTATTCCAGCCAAAAAACATTACCGCCACAAAGGTGCTCTCCAGAAAGAAGGCCATAATTCCCTCTATGGCGAGGGGTGCCCCAAAAATGTCGCCCACAAACCAGGAGTAGTTAGACCAGTTGGTGCCAAACTGAAATTCCAGAATGAGGCCGGTGGCCACGCCAATGGCAAAGTTGATCCCAAACAGTTTCATCCAGAAGTGGGTCATCTGCTTATAGACGGGATTTCCGCTTTGGTACCAGAGGCTCTCCATAATGCCCAGGATGAGCGAAAGCCCCACCGTAAGCGGTACAAATAGCCAGTGGTACATGGCGGTGAGGGCAAACTGCGCTCTCGACCAGTCGACGGTTTGCAGCAGCGAAATCTCCATAATCAGGGTAGGGGTTGGGTGAGTTGTTCCAGCACATGTTGTGAACGATCATGGTCGTTGCTGAAACGCGATTTCAGATAGTTTGGAAAGAAGAAAAGGCGGAGTATCAGAAACATCACCGCCAGCTTTATCAGAATAATTTTCCACAGGGTTTTGCCCAGTACCATGCTGCGGAAACCGTCGGCATAGAAGCGGAAAACCCTTAAGGCAGTATGTGAAATTGTGCTGAATGCCATCTCCCAAAAATTCGTGTTACGGGCTCTTTGGGTAAAGGTAGGTATTTAGGCTATTGCTTCAAACCCTCCGGATAAAATAGATAACTGAGCTCGATGCGGTGCAGCGGCTCCACGATTTTACCCACCCCTTCAGGCCGCAGATCACACCGTCGAGGAGAGGGAACGGCCTCTTTGCATAGCCGCTGCTAAGCATGGAGACATAAAAGGCATCGAAGGGCATCGGTTTTTGGGCAACCACCTTAAAGCCGTGTTGTTGTGCCAGTCGATTTACCGATTCGGGCGAAAAGTGCCACAAGTGGCGAGGCACGTCCCAGGCAGCCCAATCTCTGCCCCAGCGTTTTGCATCGAAGCTCCCGGGATTAGGGAGGGCCAGCACCAGGAGCCCGTCGGGAGCCATCAGCTTAGCAATCTGCGCCATATACTCATGCAAGGTGTGTACATGCTCCAGCACATGCCACAGGGTAATCACATCGAAACTGCTGTTGGGCAAGGAAAAGAGCTGTTCCGGCCGGGAGAGTTCGAGCCGGTGTTTATTCAGCGCCACCTTTCGGGCATCGTTATCAGGTTCAAGCCCCGTAACCTGCCACCCGTTTTGTTGCATATGGTGCAGGAAAGCACCGGTGCCACAGCCGATATCGAGCAGAGAACCGCTTTCCCGGCCTGCCATGGCCGAAACCATAGCCCTTTTCCGGTTAAGCATCAAAACCCGTACCGCATGATAGAGTTTGCTGATCAGTCCTTTACGGGTATCGGAGTGCGAAATATACGATTCGGCTTTATAATAACTGCCAATCTGTGAAGGGGAGGGAGGAGAAACAGTGCGCAAAAATCCGCAGACACCGCATTTTTCAATGGCAAACGGCTCGCCGCTTACGGTATGGTCGATGCAGGTGATAAAAGGCTCCGGTTGAGCCGAACAGATAGGGCAGGGGGTCATGGGCATCTCAATTTGTTATCAATGACAAGTCTATCTAAAGTCTATCTAAAGTCTATATAAAACGACTTTTAGTCAAACTCTTCTTTTCCAACTCGGTTTTCTGTTAGTTCCTTGATTAATAATGGTTTGATCTCTTTTCGACATGTCATATACCAGATTTCTAACCTTATTTTCCTTTTGTTTGTCGCTTAAAACCAGAGGAAGTATATCTAATAATAGTGTGCTGATATCACTTTTCGAGGCAGAACCATATTTCTCAATGTACTCGAGGATCATCTCCTTGTAGTGGTGGTCTTTAAATCCGCGGTTTTTAATGTATTCAGCCTTCTGGTCTGTCTTTTCAGCCACTTTTTGAGATATATGGAAGTTGGGTTTTCTGCCTTCGACCAAACCCTTTTCTTTGAGGCGGTCAACCTCCTCTTTAGTAATCGCCCTCTTTTTTTGAACTTTATCGAGCAGAATGATTTCCTCTAAAGTAAGGTCGGGATTCTTAGCCAAGATTCGTGCATAGTTAAGATCCAGCACCTTTCCGGTGATCGTAACTTTTACTCTGCAGCCAGTTAAGTCGTATTCGGGCATCGGGAAACACCTTTTTCGCTGATAGGTAAACATCCGCCTGATTCCACTGCCCAGGGTGTCCACCATTTTAAGGTTGAACATAGCTGTGGCAAGAAACGGATTGCGATACATTTCTTCCGGCGCATCGTCACGAATCACCTTGTCGACAGTGCCCGGAATAAAACTGCCCATATTGCTAAAAATAAGTTCGTCATCCTTTTCTATCACATTTATCCTGCCCCCGCAGATATAGTCTTGGTGGGCAATACAATTGTTGATGGCTTCGCGTATCACATAGGGCTCGTATTGATCCAACTCTTCGGGGAACAAAGATTCGTTGCGTATGTAACGATATGTAAGGTTTCTGATTTTCGCTTCGGAGGGACTTATGAAATGTTCGGACTCCGGTTTTCCCAATAAAATGATCGCTGCCTTTGTGATTTTACCTTAGATGATAATCCGGGCTTTGTTTAAAAATGTAGTGTCGTTCCACGTATCCACATCAGCGGCATGTTCCGGATATTTGTTTTTGTAGTTCTCTCTTGCTTTTGCAATGGCAATTGGATCTAAATCATCCAGAGTAGCTCCTTTGCATATGGCAGCGCTCCAATCCGTTTGCGTAGCTTGTTTGCGGATGCGATCGTACTCTTCAGTGTTGAGTGGCGACAGCTCTTCGCCCTCTCTGCCATAGTAATGTCCATCCCATGCAACGGGAATGCCTTTGGGTGCAGCAGGAATTTGAAACATAACCACTCTGCCTTCAGGAAGGTTGAGTTCATATATTTCTATAAACGTGATACGGCAAGTGGTTTTGTTGGCAATCTCACCTTTTAAGTTGTCTAAGGATGGCCGATTGTTGGCGCGGTAAGCGGAGCCAACGATCAAGTGCTTTGCATTCTCAACGCCAAACACCAGCCACGCATCTGCTATGCCTTTTAGGTTAGCCTCGTTACACAATGCAGAAAAGTACTTTCCCAACTTGGAAAAATCATATTGGCTTTTGGCCTCTTTAAATTCTACCACCTCAGTTTCGGAAGGAAGTGAGCGAAGGTCTTTGAGTTTCTGTATGAGCTGTGCTTCTGTCATTATTTTCTCAATTGCATTATCGCTGTTATTGCTTCCGCATTATATGGTCTCATATTCTTTGCCCGGCGTATTCCCATTCAGCAAAGTGCCCAAACTTACGTAGGAATCACAAGTATAAATAGGAGGATTGTCAAAATTACAGTTTTAATCCCTTCACCGACGGTAGTTTGGTGCACCGATGCCCACTTTTACAATCCTTTTTTGGCAGGATAAGTCTGGTTGGAGAGTTTTGTTGAGCTGTAAATAATGAAAAAACCACAGTAGATCCATGTCGTACTGCGGTTTTGATATGCAGGATAAGCCAATTGTCAGGGAGATTACTTTACCTCTTCAAAATCGACATACTCACCCTCTTTTTCGGAGAAGGCCTTCGAATCGCTCTGCACACGGTTAACGGTGACCTTGCCTACCGGTTTTTCGGCCTGTTTGCGTCCGGCCTTCTGCTGTTGCTCAAATTGCTGACGGGTCTGCTCCTGTACCTTTCCCAGATAACTGCCAATGACTAACCGGAACACAATGCGGAGCAGGTAGTAAACGCAGAAGGAGATCAGCAAAAATTTTAACAGATAGCCCATGGGGAAAAAGAATTAAAGCGCCTCTTTATCAAGAGAGCACAAAGGTAAGGTTTTTTTGCCGTGATGGAAAGTCTCATCGGGAAATGGCTATCTTTGATTTAGCCATACTATCTGCCCGGAGCTCCGGGCCAACCTTAACCGACAAACGCTTTCTTTATGAAGACATTTGCAATGTTTCTGACCCTCTTCTTCGGCCTTTCGCTGCAAGCGGCCGAAGAGACTCGTCTGCTCCGCTTCCCTGCTACCAATGGCCAGACGGTGGTATTTACCTATGCCGGCGACCTTTACAAGGTTCCCATTTCGGGGGGTGTTGCGCAAAAACTCACTCATCATGTGGGTTTTGAGATGTTTGCCAGATTTGCACCCAATGGAGAAGCCTTGGCCTTTACCGGGCAGTACGACGGCAATACCGAGGTGTATACCCTCCCCCTGGCGGGTGGCCAACCCAAGCGGATTACCTATACCGCAACGCTCGATCGCGACGATGTCTCCGACAGAATGGGCCCCAATAACATTGTGATGACCTTTACCCCGGACGGGAGAGAGGTAGTATTCCGTTCGCGGATGCACAGTTTTGGTTTCAGAGGCTATCTCTACAAAGCTCCGGCGGAGGGAGGACTCTTCTCCCAGGTTCCGTTGCCCGAAGGGGGCTTCTGCTCCTATTCGCCCAACGGGCAGCAGCTTGCCTACAACCGGGTGTTCAGGGAGTTCCGTACCTGGAAATATTATCAGGGCGGCATGGCCGACGATGTGTGGATTCATGACTTCACCACCCGCAAAACGATTAACGTAACCAACCATAAAGCGCAGGATATCTTTCCCATGTGGATAGGAAAGGAGATCTTCTTTCTCTCCGACCGCGACCGCACCATGAATCTTTTTGTCTACAACACCGAGAGCCAAAAAACCGAAAAAATTACCCAATACAGCGATTTCGACATCAAGTTTCCTTCGCACTTCGGTACCACCATTGTCTTTGAGAAGGGGGGAAGTTTGTTTGCATTCGACGCTGTGACCCGATCGGTGAAGCCGGTGCCTGTTACCATTAAGGAGGATTTCATCTACGCCCGTCACACCTGGAAGGATGTTTCGGGGCAAGTGAGCAGCGCGGCCCTTTCGCCCAATGGCGAGCGGACTCTTCTTACGGCAAGAGGAGATGTCTTTTCGGTTCCTTCGGTTTCGGGGGTTACCCGAAACATCACTAACACCTCGGGAGCGCACGAACGTTCGGCGCAATGGTCGCCCAACGGCGAGTGGATTGCCTATATCTCCGACCTAACGGGCGAAACCGAACTCTACCTCCAACCCAACGATCTGTCGCAAAGGCCGATAGTTATCACCTCGAAAAACGACACCTACATCTCTTCGTTTAGCTGGTCGCCCGATTCAAAACAGATTCTCTATACCGACCGGAAAAATCGGTTGCAGGTGATAGATATTACAAGCCGAAAAACCCGCCTTATTCTCACCGGCGAGATTGGTGGCGCAGGGAGCCCGGTCTGGTCGCCCGACAGCCGTTGGCTCGCCTATTCGCTTACCGAACGCAACCAGATGGACGTAATCTACCTGTACCATCTGGAATCGGGCAAACAGTACCCGGTTACCGACAAATGGTACAATTCGGGCGAACCTGCCTTCTCGCAGGATGGGAAGTACCTCTTCTTTATTTCGGAACGCGACTTCAACCCCACTTACGGGAGTACGGAGTGGAACCATGTCTATAACAACATGGACAAGCTCTATATGGCCATTCTTTCGAACGATACCCCCTCGCCTTTTGCCGTAAAGGACGATGTGGTAAAGGTGACTTCCGAAGCCTCTGCCGATTCTGCAGCGAAAGCTGCCATCCCTGTGGGCAAGAGTGCGGCAACTGGTGCAAAGAGCGAAAAGGAGGCAACCAAAGCCATTGTGATTCACCCCGAGGGAATCCTCGACCGCATTCTGGCTCTTCCGGTCGAAGCGGGCGGCTACCGCTCCCTGTACGGGGCTTCCGACAAACTCTATTATGTACAGAAGGGCAGCGTAAAAGTGTTTGATCTTACCAAAAAGGCCGAGACGGTTGTGGTTGAGGGAGGCTCCTATGCGGTTTCGCCCAATGGGAAAAAGATGCTGGTGATTAGGGGGCGCAACTTCTCGGTGGTGGATATGCCCTCGGGAAAGGTTTCGCCCGATAAGAATCTCGATCTCTCCGATCTGAAACTGCTCACCGACTACCGTGAGGAGTGGGGTCAGATTTTCGATGCCAGCTGGCGCTATATGCGCGACGGTTTTTATGTGACCAATATGCATGGGGTCGACTGGCCGGCCATGAAGAAGAAATACATCGCGTTGCTGCCCTATGTGCGCCATCGTGCCGACCTTACCTACCTCATTGGCGAGATGATTAGCGAACTTAATGTGGGTCATGCCTATGTAAACAGTGGCGAAATGCCCAAGCCGGAGCGGATTCAAACCGGCCTGTTGGGGGCGCGGCTCGACGACGATCCTTCGGGCTATCCCAAAATCGGCAAGATTTACCGGGGGGTTAACTGGAGTGCCGAACTCCGTTCGCCCCTTACCGAGCCGGGCATCAACGGCAAAGAGGGTGAGTATATCCTGGCCATCAACGGGGTCTCCACCAAAATGGTTGCCGACCCCTATCAGCTGCTGGTGGGGCAGGCAGGGAAACGGGTTGAGCTACTCCTGGGTTCGAAGCCCGATCCCGCCTCCGGCCGAAAAGCCATTGTAACGCCGTTGGCGTCGGAAGTTTCGTTGGTCTACTACAACTGGGTGCAGGATAATATCAAGAAGGTGGAAGAGGCCACCAATGGCAGAGTGGGGTATCTCCACATTCCCGATATGGGAATTCCCGGCCTGAATGAGTTTGCTAAATATTTCTACCCACAGCTCGATAAAGAGGCCCTCATTATTGACGACCGCACCAACGGAGGCGGAAATGTATCGCCCATGATCCTGGAGCGGCTGGCACGCATCCCCTACCGGGCCACCGCCTGGCGCCACTCCAGCCGACCGGGCACGGTTCCCGACAAGACCCTGGTGGGCCCCAAGGTGGTTTTGATAGACAAATACTCCATGTCGGACGGCGACCTCTTTCCTCACGGATTCAGGGCGCTGGGGCTGGGCAAGTTGATTGGCACCCGCACTTGGGGAGGTATTGTGGGCATCAGCTCGAGTCTCCCCTTCCTCGACGGAGCCGAGTTGCGGGTACCCATGTTTACCTCCTACTCGCCCGAGACCGGTGAGTGGATTATCGAAGGGTACGGGGTCGATCCCGATATCGAAGTCGACAACGATCCTGCCAAAGAGTGGGCCGGCGAAGACGAACAGCTGAACCGCGCCATTCAGGAGATGCTCGAAGCCCTCAAGAGCCGTAAGGGGCTGCCGCCGATCCCGGCTGCCCCCAAACGATAACTTTATTAGTGCTCTGGTGCATCGAAGCGCGTTCGCGCTTCAAGAGCTGCGCTTCGCGCGAAACGACAAATACGCGCAAGCGCGGAAGTGCTGCGCTGACGCGAAAATGCTGCGCTGACGCGAAAGTGGTTATTCATTAATGGTTAATGGTAAATGGTTAGTGGTTAATGCAATAAAACGCGCAAGCGCGCAAGAATTTTGCGTATTGGCGTTTTTTGCGCGACAGCGCAGCATTAGAGCACTTGAAGCGCATAGCGCTTCGAAGCACCAGAGCACTATCTCTTCATTGAGCTCTTGAAGCGCATTTGCGCTTCGATGCACTGGAGCACTATTTATTACGTTGTTTCTTATGATGAGTTGGGGTATGAGGAGATTGGTGTTTGGTTTACTGGTTGTTCTGGCGGTGTCGTGTCAGGACGGGCCCCGGGGGGGTGGTTCGGAAGGCTTGCTGACGATTTCGTTGGAGGAACATTGGGGTGATTTAGATACTTTGAGGGCGTCCGATTATTTTTCGTCGGTGGAGTATATTCCGCTGGAGACAAACGACAGTTGTCTGATTGGGGCTGCACCCAGGGTTTTTCTATTTAGGGATACGTTGGTCGTGGTGGCCGATCAGACAAGGACGGGCATGGCTTTTAGCCGGTCCGGGAGGTTTCTTCACCCTATCGGCGGGGAGGGACGGGGGCCGCGTGAATATCGGAGTGCCCGAAGCGTGATAATGAACATCTTCGATGCCACCCTCTTTTTCCCTGATTATTCTTCTGGCAAATACAAGCGTTATACCCTTCGTTCAGAACTATTGGCCCCCCTGAAAATCGCCCCCGACTCGGGTAAATATCCTGATCAATTGGGTTGGATAGATCGCGAATCGCTTGTAGGATATTTCAATAGCGTTTCCCTCTGGGGCGATGCGCAGAGATTGGCCATCTACAATAATGAGATGCGGGTTAAAAGAGTGATTACTCGCACCACAATTTTAGATACGTTTATGTATAAGCCTAAACTTGTTAACAATACGCTGCATGTGGACAATCAAACCCTAAGTGTAGATGTAATTGATCCGGCAAGTGCTCTCCATTCTTATGGACTCATTGGGTATGGTGGTGTAGTTAGATTTGAAAATAGAGTTAATGGGGCAATCAAATCCTTGTTTAACTCAGGTGATGCTGTTTTTTCCTATTATAAAGGGGATCTCTATCTGCGAGAAGATTTTAATGATACTATCTTTCGGGTAAAAAGCGATGGATTGCATCCCTATGTAGCCTTCGACTTCGGGAAATACCACTGGCCCATTGAGTCTCGGTATGATGAGAAGAAATATGGTTCTTCCAGAACTTTTATTTCTTGGTATACCGAGAATCAACGCCATATCTTTTTTGAGTACTTTGTGGGAGTGGATAATCGTACTGCCTTTCGAGGAAGTTACAATAAATCTAGTCAGATTCTGAGGATTGGCAAAACAATAGATGGCTTCTATGATGATATCAACGGTTTTATGCCTCTTCAGATTCTTGCCAAAACGGCCGACGACAACTTCGTGGGCGTTCTGGAGCCCCTGAAAATCCGCAAATGGTTCGAAGAGAACCCCGATAAGGCGGCCGCCCTCCCCGAGCATCTCAAAGCACTCCGGACTATCCCGGAGGAGGCCAATCCGGTGGTGGTGGTGATGAAACAGTAACCCCTCATTTCTCAAGTTATTGATGCGTGGTTAAAGTAGGGAAAACCTCAGATGTATAAAGGGTGTTTTAAGGAGCTTTAAAGGGATAGTAAAGGGGCTTTATAGGGGTGTTGCTCCCACGAGGTCCCTACGAGGTCCCCATGAGGTCCCTACGAGGTCCCCATAAGCTCTCTTCTAAGTCACTCCATCGTTCATCACTGTACCCCTTACTGTCTCTTTTTTTGTTTCGTAAATAAAGAGATGATTTTCAGTATTGTATATTCCATAGGATATGTATAATTTCGAAGAATCGTCAAACAATTCTCATTACCACATCCGCACCTTATGAAATCACATCGCTTTCAAAAGTTTTTAGCCTGTCTGGGGCTGGTTCTGCTCCTGGTGTCGGCGGAATTTAGTTTTGGTCAGGAGGCGAATCGACCCGTAAAGAGTGCGGGGAGCCGAAAGATAGTTATAGATTTTCCTTCGGATATACCGGATTGGGAGAGTCTTCAGAAGCAAGCCGGGATGATGGCAGGCCATATGGATTCCTGTTCGCTGATTCAGCTGGAGACACGGCCCGAATGTCTGGTGGGAGAGATTGATAAAATTTTCTTCTATAAAGATCGGTTGTATATCCTCGATCGCAGAGTTGGCAAATCGGTGTTTGTGTTTGATCTGAAGGGAAAGTGGATATCTACGATTGCCCGTAGCGGACATGGACCGGGGGAGTATATCAATATCACCGATATGTTTATTGACCCCATACGTGAAACACTCAATCTGGTGGCTTTTGCCAACAGGAAGGTCATGTCGTTCTCGCTCGACGGAAAGAAGTTGCTCTCCGAAACCACGTATAGTTATCCGATCATATCAATGGAGGTCTCAAAAACAGGAACGATTGTGGGTTCTTCCGGCAACACGCCTATGGATAACAGTACCCGGAGTACTGTAATTACCTTCAGAGATCCTTCGCTGGTTACACCCAATTACATGGCTCTTCCCATCTTTGGCGGATGGTATGTGACAATCGGAGGGGAGAGTGCGCTTGTAAGCTGCAAAGGCAATGTCTATTACAGGCAGGCCATAAAAAATAAGATCTACAAAGTGGCTCCCGATGCCCTCTACCTGGCCTACGAATTCGACTTCAAATCCCATAGTCCGGATCCCAATCTCACGCAGGAACAATATGATAATTTCTCTCTTCAACAGAGAGCCAACACCATCTTAAGGATAGTGCGGTTTTCGGAATTAAAGGAGGGGATTCTTGCTGAGGTTATATTCAGAGGTTCGGCAAAATGGATCTTTATCACAGAGAATTATAGCAAAATTGAGGTTATTCAAGCCATCACCAACCCCTTTATGCAATCGCTTGGATTTGGAATGGACGTTGGTCTTTCTGAGAATTGCATTATTAGCCGATTGACGTACAAGTCTGTAGCCACTGCTCTTGCAAGCAAAGATTTCCCCGAAAGGGCAGCGTTTCTCAAAAAGTACCTTCACAATCCGATTAAGGAAGACGACAATCCCATTTTGTGTGTTTATCATCTGAAGTAACCCATCTGCTTTCAAATCCTACTTCACAATCCACTCGTACAAACCGGCGGCATCGCGGTCGGGGAGCACTATCTCCAGTTTCAGGCTTTGGGTTTCGACGGGCTCGAAAGAGATTTCGTTCAGTTTGTCTTTTTCGGAGGGGTAGGCCGAGAGTGCTTTTACTTCGGTAAACTGACCGCTCTTGTCGAGGTAGTAGATTCTCCAGGCTTTGGGCAGGGCACATCCCCCAAAGGGTTTGTCGTCGTACCAGTAGATCTGGCACTTCGAGACTTTGGCAGGGGCTTCAAAATCGTATCGGAGCCACTCGGTGCTGCTGTTTTTGGGCCACCAGTGGTAGTACGAAATGTCTTTGTCGTTCGAGTTTTTGGGGAGCTCCTGATCTTTGATGGCTTCGAGGTTTCCGGCTCTGTGCGATGCGGTCACTTTGCTTTTGGAGGCCAGGGTGGGGAGTTTCATCGGTTTTGCAGCGCCCTTTTCGAAGGGGATCCACACCATCATCTCGCCATTACCCCGGTTGGCCCAGGCATAGTAGGGGATGGCCGTAAAGGGTACCTGCTCTTCGCGCATCTTTTTATCGGCATCCTCGCTCAGCACAACGGCCTGGCCTGTGATTACCTCTACACCGCCCAGCAGTTCGGGTCGGAACTGAGAGGTCAGCTTTGTTTTTTGCGGAACCATCCGGTTGAGTACCTTTTTGTCAGGTTGATCGGCCCACTCCAGGCAGTAGACAACGGGTCCGCGCTCAATGGCCATCTTGCCTTTATCGGCCACCACCTTTTCGTGGGCCAATACTTTGCGGATGGGCATCGGGAACGACAAGGCTATTTTGTCGCTCTCTTTCCAGGCGCGGTCAACAATGGCGTAGCCCGATTCCATAGTATACGCCACCTTTTGGTTGTTTATGGTGAGGGTAAAGGGTTCGGGAGCCGACTCGGCATAGCGGTACAAATCGCCGGGCACCGGACGGTTTACGGCCCATCCGGGAATGCGGATAGCCATCTGGAAGTTGCCGGGGCTCGCGGGGCTAACCGAAATGGCAATATCGCCCTTCCAGGGGTAGTCGGTGGTCTGTTGCAGTTTTACCTTGCCCGAAGAGAGAGTCACCTCGGTTTCGCTCTGCATAAAGAGGTTTACGTAAAGCCGGTTATCCTTTTTGGCGTAGATGTAGCCCGGGATGGAGGGGATAAAGCGGCAGACGTTACTGGGGCAGCAGGCGCAACCAAACCATGCGCTCCGGGCATGCTGGCCTCTCGATTCGAGCGGATTGGGATAGAAGAAGCGGTCGGCCGAGAGGGAGACACCCGAAATCATTCCGTTATAGAGGGTTCGTTCAAGAATGTCATAGAATTTAGCATCGCCGTTTAGCAGAAAGAGGCGGTGGTTCCAGTAGATCTCGCCTATCGAGGCGCAGGTTTCGTTATAGGCCGACATATTGGGCAGATCGTAATCGACGCCAAACCCTTCGTGCCCTCCTGCGGCTCCGATGCCCCCGGTGATGTAATATTTCTTATAGACAATGTCGTCCCAAAGCTTTTCCATGGCCAGGGCATATCCACCCATCAGGGCGGTAACATCGGCCATGGCGGCAAATTGATACATGGCCCTCACCGCATGTCCTTCGGCGGTAATCTGTTCGGCAGCAGGTGCATGGTTCTGGGCGTAGGAGCCCAGTTTGGCGTTGCTGCCCCGTCCGCGGCACTCCAGAAAGAATTTGGCCAGATCGAGATACTTTTTGTTGCCGGTTGCCCGGTAGAGTTTCACCAAGCCCATCTCAATTACCTGATGACCCGGTGCCAGATCGAGTTTTCCGGGGCCAAAGTCGTTGCACACCAGATCGGCACTTTTTATGGCAATATCGAGCAGGTTTCGCTTGCCTGTGGCCTGGTAGTGGGCTGTGGCCGCCTCATAGAGATGCCCCAGATTGTAGAGTTCGTGGCTCAGATCAGGATCTTTCTCCCACCGCTTTTTCCCAACCCACTGATGCAAGCTGTCGGGGTTGATGGTGCGGTTGGTAAAGAGGTAGCCGTCGGGCTCCTGTGCCTTGCCGATATAGTAAATCAGGGCGTCGAGATGCCCTTCCATCTCCTTATCGGGGAAAGTCTGCAGCGAAAAGCTGGCGCCCTCAATAATTTTAAAGACATCCGAGTCGTCGAAGGGGTATTCGCCCGCAAACTTCCCCTTTTTCCACCCTCCGGCCACCAGGAAGTTATCTACTCTTCCCGTATTATAACAGTACTGCAGGGCAATGGGTATAGTCACTTTGGGGTTCTTCTCAATGCGGGGCGCCCAGAAGGAGTCGGTGAGGTTTACGTCGGTAAAGGGAACCGGCTGTATCGGGTAATCTTGTGCCGACAGGGTGAGGGCCAAAAATAGCGTCGAT
>JBFWIG010000009.1:0-17126 GCA_050256115.1 Bacteroidales bacterium
TCTTCCGATCTTGGTCATAGTGGCTCCCGACTGTTTCTAAAACTGAAGGGCAATCCCTGCAGGAGCTGATGCATGGGTATTAACTGCCGTAAGATTAATAATTGCAGGATTGTTATTGACCCCATCGGCCTCCACAACCGTAGAGAAGCCTTCGATAGTGTGCTTTACATAAGCATTAGTAACGGTTCCGTTCCAACCCTCTGTCCAGTCTATAGCATCGTCTTCGTTGTTCTCCAAATAGAGGTTCTCGGCCGAAACGGTTCCACCAAAGAACTCTACTCCGTCGTCGGCACCGTTAATTACGGCTACATTACGGATTACGGTTCCCGATCCCACAGCATAGAGGGTCAAGCCGTTATACTCCGACTCGGTATTGATCTTTGCGCCCGAACCCTTTATCACCAGATAGCTGATCGATCCTGAGTTATCGGCGTTGTCGGAACCACCGTATCGAAAGTTGCCCACTTCGGCCGTAGCATTAACACCGGCCGTTGTGGTGGCCTTCCCGCAAATAGTAAGCCCGCCCCAATCCTGCGGTTGCGCGTTGGGTGAGGTCATAATTACTGGCGAAGCTGCTGTTCCGTTAACCATAATTTTGCTGCCCATCATAACAGCAATATAGGTTTCGGTCTCCTGCCCCTGCGATGCTGTGGCAATAATCTGCGTTCCGGCAGGAATGGTCAATGTGGCGCTATTGTCTACCACAAACTTCCCGGTTAATTGGTAGCTGACAGACGGATCGAGCGTATAATTCGATCTCAGGATACCCTTCATTTCACCCTTTGCAAGCAAAGATTCTACGGTTGCTTGTTGGGGAGAAGCGTCATCGCTTTCACAACCGGTTATCAATAATAGCGACGCTATAATCGCCCAAATGCCTGCTACTAAAATTCGTTTTCTCATTGTTTTCATGTTTTAACAAGTTTTCAATTGATGTATCTCTTACTTAAAATGTATAGGTCAGCGACAATTGCAATTTGGTTCCCTTCTTGTAAGACTCAACTACAAAATTCGACTCCTCCCGGCTATTCAGATCTCGTACATTCTGAGTCAGGCGGATCTCAGGATTTAACAAATTTCTGGCAACAAAGCGCAGCGAGAGCCTATCGGAAATAACTTTACTAAACACTGCGTCGAGTGTAATAAATCCCTCTTCAATAATCTCATCGTTATAGAGATAATCGCGGTTCACAGCATCTTTAGGGCTGCCAAGTGCAAAAATCCGATCGGAGGCGTAGGCGCCGGAAAGAGTTGCCGACCAATGGTGCCTGCTGTTTTCATAGTGTATCGAGAGATTTGTGACAAATTCCGAGGCACCCTGCAAGCCGGAGGTCGCTTTTTGGTTGTATCGGTAGGCTTCCAACAAATCTTGTTCTACCCACATCTTGGCGCCGTTAACAATTGCACGGACAATATGGGCTTCTGAGTTGTACAGATTTAATCGTGCCTCCGCCTCAAGACCCAAAACCTGCGCCTCTTCTCCGGTATTAGCATAAATCAGATAGCCCGCTCCTCCTGTGAGAGAGGTAATATTTATGGGATCTTTAATGCTTTTGTAGAATGCCGCTACCGACAGCAACTCATCTGTGGCTTTATAATACTCCCACTTCAGATCTGCGTTCAAGTTCCGGGAGCTCTTCAGTTCCGGCGAACCTTGTATCATTGTACCATTAGGCGACGTGTATGCAAAAGGGGCAATCTCTTTGAACTCAGGCAAAGTGATGGTTTTACTACCCGAAAGACGCAGAGAGTGCTTATCGTTAAGCAGATACCGAAGGTTAAGAGTGGGGTAGAATTGTTGCTTTAACTTCTCAATCTCGGGGTCGCGCAAAGGATCGTCGTTGTTAATATCCCACTGCACTTCGATCAAATCATACTCATAACGCACACCTACATTACCTTCGAACGCCCCATAATCGAAACCCAAAGTGGCAAATCCGGCCATGGCCTGCAACCTGGCAGTATAGAGGTCGTCGGGAATCGTTTTAATCTTTTGCACATCAAAAGCCGACGAGCTAAATATAGAGGATATATCATCCACATTGTCATCCTCCTTTCTTACACCCATTAGCTGCACTCCCACAAACCTGTTGCTAAAATCTCTTTGCTTGTTGCGGTAATTCAAACCGTAGGTCAAATTGTAGGAGTGACCACCCAGCGAAAAATCGACCAGATTTCGCACATAGCCGTTGAATTCGGTATCATCTATCTCCTGACTCGATTTTCTATTCTCGAAATCGGAAATGCGGTAGGAGAAATAGAGCGACTCTTGATTGAATCCGGTATAGGTTCTGATTCGATTGGGCTCATCGGAGGCCACCTTATTGTACCCGATACCCCACTCCACCCGATTCTCTTCCGAAAAACGATGACTCCCCAATAACTGATTTACTAAAAGCCGGGTTGTACGGGTATTCATATCGCGGGTGAAAAACGAATTCGAAATTTCGTCCATGTCAAACTTATAACCACGCCCGTTTCGTCCCTGCTCATAGACGTTGTCGGTGAGCTTATTAACCAACAGAAAATTGTAGTTCAATTTGTGACGGGGATTGAATCGGTAAGCAAGGTTTACCAAGCCGGTAAGATTCTCATTGCTGGTCCAGGATTCCGTATCGGAAAAGTCGGAATAACGCGTATTTGAGTTAAAGCGTCGATATACACCGTTAAAGTGCGAAAAATCGGTTTTGTAAGATAACGTGTAAAAGAGGGAGAGTTTGGTATCGGCCCATTCAAACTCCTTTCCACCCGTAGTTGAAAGGCCAAAATCGACAGGGAATCTGCTATTGCGGGAATCCCACCCCTGTTTGGTAACAGCCTCGACAAGAGGGAACTTCCTGTTATAAAAGGTAAGAAAACTGTTTTGTACATTCGGAGAGCTTTTAAAGTTTCGGAATACTCCGTCCGACAATAGTGAGCTATTCAACCCCATCTGCCATTCAACAGAGAACTGATCGATAAACTCTTTCGATACTATATTGATATTCCCACCCGATTGATCGATGTACCCCCCTGCATTATAAGTTTTGCTAATTCCCACATTCTGAATAACCTGCGTAGAAAAGAGACCCAGATCAATATTTTTTCTGTCCACATCGTCCGAAGGAATCGGCAAATCGTTCATTGTGGTGGCAACATAACGATCGCCTAAGCCACGAACAAACACTTCGCCCGAGCCCTCGCTCTTAATCACACCGGTAATCTTTGTAGTTGCCGTTGCCACATCCGATACCCCCTGAAGTGAGAGCTGCCGCGCACCCACGCTCTCTCTGATGCCGGTTGCATTTCGCTGATCCAGTAAGAGTATCCTTTCCGATTCCTTACGGGGCGTGGCCAAAACCACAACTTCTTCTAAACTTACATCGTCAGGTTCAAGGAGTATATTCAGTTCCGTCTCTTGCGAGCTCTCCACAACCACATCTTTCACCACCAAAGGAAGGTAGGCCACATAGGAGACCTTAAGCGAATAGGTTCCTGGAGTCAAATTTGCAATTAAAAAATTACCGTCGAGATCAGCAACGGCACCCTTACCAATAGTACCTTCTATCATCACCGTGGCCGCAACCAGTGTCTCTTTGGTTTTTGCATCGGCAATAACCCCTTTAATGGTTCCGGTTTGCGATAAGGCAGGAATTGCTGTGAAGAGAAAGAGCGAAAAGAGCGAGAATTGTACTAATTTACCGCGAATTTTCATCTGTATCCGAGTTCTTGAATGAAGGGAATCTACTCTGTTTAGATTCCGATGCAAAGATCACCCACGAATGTTACAGACCCGTTAAGCGGCGTTTAGCGAATTGTTAAGAATAGCCGGGAGAAAGGCGGTTCTGTGTTAAGCGAACCTTATCCCGCTAATGACTGAATGGCTTAATGTGTAAAATAGAAGCAAAAGGGGCTGCCGATACCGGCAGCCCCAAATGGAAGTGGCAAAACCACTTACCTATTACAATCCCTCAATTCTCTTGAAACGGGGAACAAGACCCTTCATAATGATCCAGGCTGTAACATAGGCCAGGGCACAAACGGCAAACATAATGGTATAGGCCTCAGTCATCTGAGTGTGAACTAAACCAGCTTGCAGCTCTTTCATTTTCACAAAAGCCGCCGGATCGGCAGCCTGAAGCACTTCTACAACCTCTTTGGGAAGGCTGCCTAACTCTACCTTATGCAAATCAATTGCACTATCGTACTTGTTTACGAGTTTCATCGAGAGGATTGCATCGACATAAGCACCCATCTCGGCCGACTTTGCCTCGACCCAACCCTGGGCAATGCCAACCTGCCTGTAGGCATCGAACAGCCACCCGCCGGCCTTATTAACCACAATACCACCCAGACCGCCAAACATTCCGCCAATTCCCACTACAGAACCAACCGCCTTCTTTGGAAACATATCCGACACGGTGGTAAAAATATTGGCCGACCACGCCTGATGTGCAGAGGCACCCACACCGATAAGCAAAACGGGTACCCAATAGCTCAAATGGCCCAAAGGTTGAGCGAGCAGCACAACCAGAGGGAAAAGGGCTATCACAAACATGGCCCGCATGCGGGCAGTATAGGGTTCATATCCCTTATTGATAAAATAAACCGGGAACCATCCTCCGCCAACACTTCCAAAACAGGTCATGGTGTAAAGCACTGCTATGGGAAGTGCCACATCCATCTGTGTCATCCCATACTGCGCCTTTAGATAGGCCGGCAACCAGAAGAGAAAGAACCACCAGATACCATCGGTAAGAAATTTACCGGTAGCAAACGACCATGTTTGACGGTAGGTGAGCAATTTAGCCCACTCTTTGTACCAGGAAGAGGCAACCGCTTCCGGTGCATCGCCGGAAGAAGAGCTCGATGCCGCAGCTGCAGTGGCAGTACGAACAGCTTTCCTGGCCATGGCCTCTGCCTCGGCAGCTTTTTCGGCGGCATCATCACTGTGAATATAATCGTACTCTGCCTTACCCAGCCGTTTCTGCTTCTCAGGCATTTCATACAGCCAGAACCAGAAAATCAGCCAGAAAAAACCAATACCCCCAATAATCAGAAAAGCGGCCTGCCATCCCAGGTGCATAGCAATCCAGGGCACTGTAATGGGAGCAAGGATGGCCCCCACATTGGTACCTGAGTTGAAAATACCGGTTGCCAGTGCTCGCTCTTTCTTTGGAAACCACTCTGCCATAGCTTTAATAGCAGCCGGGAAGTTGCCTGCCTCACCAAAACCCAGAACACCGCGTGCAATCATAAACCCTCCGGTACCCTTGGCCAACGCATGTAACATAGCACCCACAGACCAGATAATCAACGACCAGGCATAACCCAACTTGGTTCCCAGCCAGTCAACAAACCGGCCGGCAAACAACATAGAGATGGCATAGACAAACTGAAAAACGGCCACGATATTTGCATAATCGGTGTCGGTCCAGTTAAACTCCATCTCGAGTTGATCTTTCAGGAGACTCAGGACCTGCCGATCCATGTAATTAATTGTTGTTGCAAAGAAAACCAGGCCGCAGATTGTCCAACGGTATTTCCCGATCTTTTCGTTTACTGCAGTAAGACCACTCATAATTTTCTATCTGACAGGGTTAGTAAAAAAACGCTAATTTCTGATCTATCGAACCATAAAAGTAAACATTATCCCGTTTCAATCGTTTTATCTTGTGAGAAAACCCTTAACTTTTTGCCCGGATTGCTGCATAATTTGCGTTTATAACCTCGAGGTTACTCAAAAAAACAGACCAAAATAAGAGAAGAGTATGGATTCACAGGTAGTACATCGCCCCGAAATCTGTCGGTTCGAACTCACAAAAAACGGAGAAATCGCATTTGTGGAGTACAATCTAGACGACAACATCTTTACCATCCTGCATACCATCGTGCCTAAGGCCCTCGAAGGGCAGGGCATTGCAGGAAAACTGGTTCAGACATCCTTCGACTATGCAGTTGCTAAGCAGTTAAAACCCGCTGCTACCTGCTGGTTCGCAAATGTTTGGTTACAACGACACCCCGGCTACACCCAGGCTCCCTAAGATCCGGATCATAGAACGAAACCGGATTCTATTCGGTAAAAAACAGATTCCGGTTTCGGATAGTTACAAAGCACCCTTTCAGGCGCTGATTCAGCGAAAAATGGGTTCCGATTAACGCAGGTCAAAGACGTCGCCGCTATTGAGCAGGTCGTCGACAGTTTGAATAGAAGAGGCGGAGCGGGTAGCGTCGATCTGCTCCTGAAGCAAAGCTTCGTAAGTGGGAGCCTCAACCGACCGGATAATGCCGGCCACCACAGGACCGTCGGGGAGCCCCATTTCGGCAAGCTGATAATGATAGGCCGCATCCTTTGCGTAGATATCGTGTACCAGAATATCATCTATGGTAACTCCCTCCTTGCCCAACTCAACTACCTCCAGAGAGAAACCATTTCTGCGCAATCCCTTCTCTTTATTCTTACCAAACAGGAGGGGCTTTCCATGCTCGGCAACCAGCATATTGTCGTCGCGGGTTTCGCGCGAAGTGACCTGAGCATGGGTCTTGTCGGCAAAAATGACACAATTCTGCAACACCTCAACCACGGCTGTACCCTTGTGGGCTACCGCAGCATTCATAGCCTCGAGCAGTAATTTGGCATTATTATCGGGCACACGGGCAAAGAAGGTGCCTCCTGCCCCAATCATAAGAGTAGCGGGGTTAAAGGGCTTTTCGATGGTTCCAAAAGGAGAGGTCTTAGTTACGCTGCCCATAGGGGTGGTAGGCGAAAACTGACCTTTGGTTAGCCCATATATCTGGTTATTGAAGAGAATTACATTAATATCAATATTGCGGCGAACCAGATGGATAAAATGATTTCCACCGATAGCAGTACAGTCGCCATCGCCGGTTGCCATCCAGACACACAACTCAGGATTGGCCAATTTTGCGCCCGAGGCAATGGCCGCTGCCCGACCATGAATGCCATGAAACCCGTAGGTATTCACATAGTAGGGAATCCTGGAAGAACAGCCGATACCCGAGATCAACAATACATTCTCCTTTTTGATACCCGCTTGCGCCATAGACTGGGCCATGGAGCTGAGAATGGTATAGTTACCGCAACCGGGACACCACTTTACCAACTGATCGGTTAAAAAATCTGACTTCGACAACTCTGTAGCGCTCAAAGGCATATTGATCGTGCTCATTCTATCAGCCATTTTGAAGATTCAACGTAATTGCTTCTAATACCTCCGACACCATAAAGGGTTGACCCTGTATCTTATTGAAAGGTTCGAAATGGAACCCGGGATACAACATCCGGAGATAGCCCATAAACTGTCCGCCATTCAACTCACAAACCAGACAACGTTTGTACCGCGACAGCACTTCGGCAGTATTGGCAGGAAGTGGCATGAGATGCCGAAAATGCGCATGCCCCACCGAAAGTGCCTGCACGGAAGCCTCTTCCACTGCAGCATGAATGGCCCCGTAGGTGCCGCCCCAACTGATAACCAACAGGTCGCCCTCATCGGCACCTGTAGTGGTGAGCGGATCTATTTTCGCAGCTACCTTCTGCACCTTTTCGGCACGGAAAGCCACCATCTTCTGATGATTCAACGGATCGGTAGAACCTACGCCCGCACCATCGGTCTTCTCCAGGCCGCCGATTCTGTGACGCAACCCCTCTGTTCCGGGAAGCGCCCATTTACGAACCAGGCTCTCCGGATCACGCCTATACGGCAAGAAATCGGGGTCGTTGGGTTCGGCCAAAGGCGGAGTAATTGCGGGCAGATCGGCAACCGAGGGAATTCGGAACAACTGCGAACCGTTTCCGATATAACCGTCGGTGAGCAGCACAACAGGTGTCATATGTTCGAGGGCTAGCTTTGCTGCCTCGTAAGCGGCATAAAAACAGTCGGAGGGCGAAGAGGCGGCAGTAACCACCAACGGAGCCTCCCCATTCCTGCCATAGAGTGCTTGAAGCAGATCGGCCTGCTCCGATTTTGTGGGCATACCCGTTGAGGGCCCGGCACGCTGCACATTCACTACCACAAGCGGAAGTTCTGTAATTACGGCAAGGCCTAAGGCTTCGCTCTTGAGAGAGAACCCGGGGCCGGAGGTAGAGGTTGCCGCCAGCGAACCGGTAAGACTGGCGCCGATGGCCGAAACAATTCCCGCAATCTCATCCTCGGCCTGAAACGTTTTGATGCCCAGCGAACGAAGCGCCGAAAGCTCCACCAGAATTTCTGTTGCAGGGGTAATGGGATAAGAGCCCAGAAAAAGCGGCCTCCCCGAACGCTCGGCAGCTGCAGCAAGACCCCAGGCTACAGCCACATTCCCGGTAATGTTTCTATATTTCCCTTTTTCAAGTACTGCCTGACCCACATGAAACACCGACGTTACAATCTCGGCACTGTCGGCATAGACCCATCCCGCTTTCAACACCTGCTTATTGGCCTCTACCAGGAGAGGTTTTTTACGAAACTTCTCTTCCAACAGGGTAAAAGCAGCGTCGGGTTCATGGTTGAAGAGATAGATCAGCAGCCCCAATGCAAACATATTGCGGCACTTCTCAACCGATTTAGGATCGAGCTCACTACCGGCCAGAGCCTCCTTGGTTAACCGCGTCATAGGAGCAGCCACCACATGATAAGAGGAGAGCGTATCGTCCAGAAGAGGATTCACCTGATAACCGGCCATCTGTAGCTGTTTCTCCTGAAAGGTATCGGCGTTCAGAATCAGTGTAGCGCCTATTTTTGCCCATTTCAGATTGGCTTTTAATGAGGCGGGATTCATGGCAATCAGCACATCACAAAGATCGCCCGATGAGAGAATTTTACGTCTTCCCACATGCACCTGATACCCCGAGACACCGGCCACCGTATTCTGAGGGGCACGAATCTCGGCAGGATAGTCGGGAAATGTAGAGAGATCATTACCACAATGTGCAGCCATTTCCGAAAAAAAAGACCCGATCAACTGCATCCCATCACCGGAGTCGCCGGCAAACTTTACCACTAACTGATCACACTCGATTACAGACTTACTTGCCATACCATATTTACTTAGGAGAGACTTCGATTCTGGAGCGCAAAGCTACTAAAAAGAAGTCAAAAATGGGAGTTTACTTACGAAAACCTCAGAAATCGGCGGCTTTCCATATCTGTTTCTTACCGAAACCGAAGCGGTTATCGGTCATCTTCACATACTGCATTCTCAGAATCCACATGGTGCTCTTTGACAAGAGCGCATAGGGGAACCGTTTCAGATATCGGAGCGTTGCCTCCGAAGCAATCGAACCGGATGCCACCTCCAGAATTCCGGTAAGTTGTATCCCCTGAATCTTCCCTACTGCCTCAGTTTCGAGCAGAATAGAGCCTGCAACCACAGGATTCCGGAGTGCCTCAATGGCATGCCGGGTATCGCGATCGGAGGTGAATACAAGAGCATTCCATTGAGGAACAAATAGATAAAAGCATTGTGCACACCAAGGGACTCCATCCAACGCAGTAGCGAGGGTCATCACATGATGACTTCTCAGGAAGTCTGCCATCTCCGGGGTAAGGTTATCGAAAATTTTCATAGAAGAACTTAAAGTTTACCGAAACCGCCCTTTCGCCTCGCGCTTACGGCATCTGGAAAGAGAGGCAGCAGACAGGCCGATCCAACCGTTGCTCTGCCACAAAAATAGGGCTTCTCTACGGAATATACTATCTTTGCGTGTAGTACAACCCTTAAACCCGACTGCAGATGTTCTCAGGTATAATTGAAGCCACCGGAAAGGTACTCCGCATTGATAAGGAGCAGGATAATCTCCACTTTACCCTGACAGCTCCCTTTGTCGACGAATTAAAAATAGACCAAAGCATTGCCCATAACGGGGTCTGCTTAACCGTAGTTAAGAAAGAGGCAAACAGCTATACGGTTACCGCCATTCGCGAGACACTCCTGAAATCGAATCTGGGAGGCATCGTAGTGGGAAGTCTGGTCAATCTGGAGCGCAGCATGATGCTAAACGAAAGGCTCGACGGCCATATCGTGCAGGGGCATGTGGATCAGACGGCACTTTGCACCTCGGTTCAGGAGGCCGATGGCAGCTGGTATTATACATTCAATTACAATCCGGCGCCCGGACATGTTACCGTAGAAAAGGGCTCCATTACCGTTAACGGGGTAAGTCTTACCGTAGTGAATTCTCAGCCCGACTCTTTTCAGGTGGCCATCATTCCCTACACCTACCATCATACCAACTTTCACACCTTTCAGACAGGCACAGTGGTGAATCTGGAGTTCGACATCATTGGCAAATATGTAGCCCGGCTAATGGGCCGATAATCCGATGGGCCGCCTCCGTACAACCCAAAAAGCTGCGCTTAGTACTGCCGCCTCGGTGGCACTGCTATCGGCCATTCCATTGGCAGCCATCTGGTATTATGCCGGAAATTTACCCGTTTGGCCGGGTTTAGCTGCCGTTCTCTTTCTATTTGGTGCCACCTATCTCCTGTCGAAGCACTTTTTATCGGAAGCACTTTACAAAAAACTCAATCCTGTATATCGGTTTCTGTTTAACACCGACTACAAAAAAAGCGCTTCTCGCAGTGAAAAGAATATCCTGGTTGAGGGCGCTGAAGAGAACGTTCGGGAGTGGGCGCTGATCCGATCGAAAGAGATCAGCGAACTCAAGCAGACCGAAAAGTACAGAAAAGAGTTCCTGGGGAATGTCTCGCACGAACTCAAGACCCCCATCTTCAATATGCAGGGCTACGTACTCACGTTGCTCGACGGCGGGCTCGAAGACCCCTCCATCAACCGGCTCTATCTGGAACGTTGTGAAAAGAGCATCAATCGCATGATCAGTATTGTAGAGGATCTGGAGTCGATCTCCCGGTTGGAATCGGGCGAACTCCAACTGGAATTCGAAACCTTTAACCTCCTCAACCTGGTTCGGGAGTCGTTCGAGATGCAGGAGATGCAGGCGCGCAGCCGCGACATCTCGCTGATTCTGGAAGTGGAACGCGACTTTGTACCTATGGTCCGAGCCGACAGAAAACGGATAATGGAGGTGTTAAACAACCTGATAGTAAACTCTATTAAGTACGGGAAACGGAAAGGGAAAACAGTGGTATCGTTTGTCAACACCGAAGACAAGATCATTGTGCAGATTGCCGATAACGGGATGGGCATTGCCGAGAAAGATCAAACCCGCATTTTCGAACGTTTTTACCGTACCGACAAAAGCCGTTCGCGCGATCAGGGCGGAACAGGT
Source organism: Bacteroidales bacterium (assembly GCA_050256115.1). Classification (GTDB taxonomy): domain Bacteria; phylum Bacteroidota; class Bacteroidia; order Bacteroidales; family UBA4181; genus JAQVSH01. The sequence continues at coordinate 11,231 of JBFWIG010000009.1, forward strand.
TTAGGCCTCTCTATTGTGAAGCATATCATCATGGCCCATAACCAGGATATCCAGCTTCAGTCGAAACCCGATCAGGGATCCGTTTTCAGCTTCAGTCTCGACAAAGGAGCGTAAACGGATCGGCCGGATCGGGCTCTCTTCCGGCAAATCTTCTCAGGAGGCCACAGATACCGGGATACCGTGTCGACGAATCCGGATAGCAATCTCTTCCAACTCTGCTGCGGAAATTTTTTGCAGCCCGTCGGCAGGTGTGTCGCGGTCGAGCGAATAGATCATCACAGATGCGGGCCGCACCTTCACAATCCAAGCTTCCCAAGCCTCGAGTTCACGGGGTTGCGTGTTATCGTAAGCAGATCCTTTCCACGATCCCCGCAAAAACATTGTCTGAATGATCTGTTTCCCCCCGAAGACCTTCATCTGTTCGGCAAAAGCATCAGGATCAATCTCTTTTACAGGCTGATTCACAGCACGAACCGTCTCCATAATGGCACTGTCGAATTTCAGTATATTGTTATCTACACGCTTTAATGCCTCAATCACAGAGCGACGATCAATCATCGATCCATTCGAAAGCACCGAGACTTTGGCCGAGGGTACATACTTATCGCGCAGAGCCAAAGTGTCGTCAACAATGGCTGCAAATTCATGATGCATGGTAGGCTCACCATTACCGGCAAAAGTGATCACGTCGGGTATCTCGCCCCTTTGGGTCATCTCTAGCAACTTCTTCTCCAAAGCTTTTCTTACAGCGCCTCTCGAGGGGAGATGTTTTGTCTGAGCCGGATTTTGGTCGTTCCACCCACACTCACAGTAGATACAATCGAAATTGCACCACTTATTATTATCGGGGAGTAAATTGATACCCAAAGAGATGCCCAGTCTGCGACTGCGAATGGGCCCAAAGATAATTTCGGAGAACAAAAAAGTTGCCATAATCTGGATAGTTACAAAGTACTACAATGTTCGTTTGCCGTGAGATTTCTAAATATCGACTCAATTTTGTCGTCGATCTGCTGCACCGAAAGAATAATAATCCCCTCTTCTACAGCAAATTGAAATAATCCGGGACGAAAATCGATCTCTCCCGATCCGGATACCAACAATACTCCATCACGGGCAACGGATACCTGCTCAACCCCTTCGATGGCAACTATTTTTTGCGGATCGGGCGAGCGGTCAAACTCCACCCTAACCCGTCGAGTTGCAGCCACCTGCCTTCGGGCAAACCGTGTGACAGATTCATCGGCCACCAGAGATCCCTCTTTCAAGAGCAGAATCCGATTACAGAGGCTCTCTGCCTCATGCAGTATATGGGTAGAGAGAATCACCGTACGGGTGCGGCCCACCTCACGAATCAGCTCTCTAAACTCTTCCAGTTGGTTAGGGTCCAGGCCACTGGCAGGCTCATCCAAGATAAGTACAGCAGGATTGTGGATCAACGCCCGGGCCAGCCCAACCCGTTGCCGATACCCCTTAGAAAGCTGACCCACCTGCTTATGCAGCTCCGGAGCCAGCCCGGTTAACGAGATACACTCCCCCACACGAGATACGGCTTCACGCCCCAGTCCGTGCACACGGGCACAAAACAGCAGAAACTCCTCTACATACATATCGGGATAGAGCGGGTTTGATTCGGAAAGGTATCCCACCACCGATCTAACGCGTACAGATTGCGAACCGATGTCGAATCCCCCCACCTTAGCCGTTCCGGAAGTGGGTAACAAAATACCGGCAAGCAGCTTGAGCAGGGTTGACTTTCCGGCGCCGTTAGGTCCCACCAGAGCAGTAATTGTTCCGGGAGTGGCCGAAAATGAGATTCCTTGTAAGGCTCTCTGACGGCCGTACTGTTTCACCAAATGGTTTGCCTCTATGGAATGGAGCATAGCCTGCTGTTTTTCGCGTCAAAGTTACCCAATTATCGGAAACGGACTTCTGCCGCGAAAAGAAATGAAGAATAGGACAATCGGTTTGGAAAGAAGCACGATTTTTCTATATTTGTAGTTGTAAACAGCAAAGTTCTGCTACCGGACTTTGAAAACAGGGACTCGTAAATGATCCCCCTTTTTTTATTCTATGCCGTTGGCAATAACTTTTTTTTGACCTAAAAAAGAAGAACATGAAAAAACAAGTATGGATTGCAGCCGTTGCGCTCTTCGTGGGAAGTGCAGCACTCATGGGACAGACTAAAGAGGAGGCCGCTAACAGTTTTAACCAGGGAGCTGCGATGGCTTCCGAAAATCCTGCAGGTGCCATAACCGCTCTGGAGAAAGCGGTTCAGTTGGCAACAGCTGTTGGAGCCGAAGCTGATGATGTAAAAAAACAGGCTGTCGAGGTACTACCTAACCTTTACCTCCAGGTTGCCAACAACCTTCTGAAAAACAAAGATTATCCTGCCGCTATCAAAGCGTTCGATGCCACTGTAAAAGCTGGCGAAAAATATGGTAACAGCGAAGTGGTTACCAAATCGAACGACGCTGTGGCCCAGATCTTCTTTGCGCAAGCTATTGCCGCAATGAAAGAGAAGAACTATGACGAGACAGTTGTACTGTTCGACAAAGTACTGGCAATCGACAAAGAGAATACGGATGCCGCACTCTATAAAGCAGAGGCCTTCCGCGCTGCCGGAAAGTTCGACGAGAGTACCGCTGTCTCCGAGGCCCTCATCAAATCGGCTACCGAAAAGGGCGACAGCGTCCTGGCCGGAAAAGTAAAGAAATCGGCTTGTGCTGCTTACCTGGCAAAAGGGTTTGGACTCTATAAAGAGAAAAAAGCGGCCGAAGCAATCTCTTCACTTGAAAAAAGCCTGGAATACGGCGAAACAACCGATGCCTACAATGCCCTTGTCCAGATTTGCAATGCTGCCAAGCAGTACGACAAGACGATCGAAGCTGCCACAAAGGCACTGGTTCTTATGAAATCGGCCACACCTCAGAATAAAGCCGGAATGAACTACCAACTGGCTGTGGCCTGGCAGGCAAAAGGCAACGTAGCCAAAGCCTGCGAAGCTTACAAAAACGCCATGTATGGTCAGTATGCCGAACAGGCAAAATACCAGTGCGAAACCGTCCTGAAGTGCAATTAACAGCGCGAAGTGCACAAAAAAGAGTGCCGCAGAGAGACTGACTCTCTGCGGCACTCTTTTTTAGTGCGCTAGTACTTCAAAGTGCAAATGCACTTTGAGTGCTCTAATGCATCGAAGCGCGAAAAAACGCCAATGCTCTAATCTTTTGCGCGAAGCGCAGCACCAGAGCACCAGAGCACTAAAGCGCTGAAAGGTAACGCTCTATGATTTCGGGAAACCACCGATATTCAAGCGCGTGAACCTTATCGGCAACCTGCAAAGGGGTATCGGAGGGAAGCACTTCGCAACGCGCTTGAAAAAGGATCTCCCCTTCGTCATAAAAGTCATTTACTTTGTGAATGGTGATGCCGGTTTCTGATTCGTGATTCTCTACTACGGCACGATGAACATGATCACCATACATCCCTTTCCCGCCGTATTTGGGCAGTAAAGCGGGATGGATATTCAAAATGCGGTTGGGATAGGCCTCTAACAACTGCGAAGGCACCTTCCAGAGAAAACCGGCCAACACGATGAAATTCACTGAGTAGTCTTGCAGAATACGGAGCACCTTGTCAGAACCGTAAAGATCGTCGCGCGAAAAGCAGACCGAAGGAATCCCTAGCATTCGGGCTCGCTCCAATACAAAAGCATCGGTTCGGTTCGACAATATACATGAGATCTCCACATCGGGGTGATTTGCAAAATACTCGGCTATTCGCTGGGCATTCGAACCGGATCCCGACGCAAAAAGAGCTAGCTTATTCATGGATTAGGGAGAAAAACGGAAAGTACAAAGAATGGTAAAAAATACAAATCCTCCAAGAATATTCCAAATTGTTTGATAATTTTGGATTTAATCTTTTTCTTTGCAGCACCTAAAGAAAGGAATCATTTTGTACTCATTTAAAAACTAAAAGTATGTCTGACATTACCTCAAGAGTGAAAGCGATTATCGTAGACAAACTGGGTGTTGACGAAAGCGAAGTTACCCCGGATGCAAGTTTTACCAATGATTTGGGAGCCGATTCTCTTGACACCGTTGAATTAATCATGGAGTTCGAAAAAGAATTCAACATTGGAATTCCCGATGACCAGGCTGAAAACATCTCGACTGTGGGTGCTGCCATCAAGTACATCGAAGAAAACATCAACAAGTAATTTTGTCGTTACCCAGTAAATTATGCAGTTAAAACGGGTTGTTGTAACCGGTCTTGGGGCTATCACCCCAATCGGCAATACCGTAGAAGAGTTTTGGAATGGTTTGGCCAACGGCGTCTCAGGAGCTTGTGAGATTACCCGTTTCGATGCCTCGAAGTTTAAAACGCGGTTTGCCTGTGAAGTTAAGAACTACGATTCGCTCTCATTTTTCGAAAGAAAAGAGGCTCGTAAGTACGATCTTTACTCACAGTATGCAATTGTTGCAGGCGATGAGGCTATCAAAGATTCTGGTTTGGATCTTACTTCTATGGATCTGGATCGCGCAGGCGTAATTTGGGGATCAGGAATCGGAGGGTTAATCAGTTTCTATGAGGAGGTCTCTTCGTTTGCTAAAGGCGACGGCACTCCCCGATTCAGCCCATTCTTCATTACCAAAATGATCTCCGACATCGCTGCCGGCCATCTATCCATCCGTTTTGGATTCAGGGGTCCTAATTATGCCACTGTATCCGCTTGCGCCTCCTCGACCCATGCCCTGATCGATGCTTTTAATTACATCCGATTGGGTAAGGCCGATGTGTTTATTTCGGGCGGATCGGAGGCAGCAATTAATGAAGGGGGAGTTGGAGGATTCAATGCCATGCAGGCTATGTCGACCAATAACGAAAATTTTGCCACGGCTTCGCGTCCTTTCGACAAAGACCGTGACGGATTTGTAATTGGCGAAGGAGCCGGTGCATTAATCCTCGAAGAGTATGAGCATGCAAAAGCCAGAGGTGCAAAAATCTACGCCGAAGTTGTTGGTGGAGGCATGACTGCAGATGCAAGCCATATGACGGCTCCACACCCAGAAGGTAATGGTGCTTACAGTGCCATGCGTCTGGCCCTGCTCGACGGCAATGTTAAACCGGAAGAGGTCGACTACATCAACGTTCACGGCACTGCCACTCCGCTTGGCGACGTTGCCGAACTAAAAGCCATCATCAGGCTTTTTGGTGAACACGCCTTCCATCTGAACATTAGTGCAACCAAGTCTATGACCGGCCACCTTTTGGGTGCCACCGGAGCCATCGAGGCCATTGCATCCATCAAAGCCTTGGAGCACAGTTTGGTCCCCCCAACCATTAACCATTTTACAGACGATCCCGAAATTGACAGCAGGTTAAATCTTACCTTCTGGAAAGCTCAGCCCAAAGCCTTACGTCACGTAGTAAGCAACACTTTCGGATTTGGTGGCCATAACTCCTCAATAGTCTTCAAAAAAATGGAATAGCTTTGTTCAGGAAACTGGCACATACAATGAAACTCCTTATTGTCAAGGACAATAAGGAGTTTTATTGTTTTTTACGCAATGAGTTAAAGGTCAAAACCCGCAATCCCGGGCTTTACGAACAGGCTTTCCTGCACCGTTCTGCCTCCATACCCCATGCGCAGCATGTGATGATTAACAACGAACGACTCGAGTATCTGGGCGATGCTGTTCTCGATGCGATTGTGGCCGATTATCTCTTTAAAAAGTTTCCGCTTCGCAACGAAGGGTTTCTCACCCAGATGCGATCTAAGATTGTTAAACGGGCAAATCTGGAGAGTGTGGCCGAGCAGATGGGGCTCGACCGGGCAATTGTATGCCACACAGCCCTTCATCCCCAAAAAAGAAGAATATTTGGCGATGCA
>JBFWIG010000010.1:0-16817 GCA_050256115.1 Bacteroidales bacterium
GAACAGAAGATGCTTCGCCGCGATGGTGCGGTTAATTGTTATACGCCGGGGGGAGCGGGAGAGAGTACGCTGGTGCTGCTGCATGGGTATCTTGAAAATCGGCTTATTTTTAGCGAGTTGGCAGAGTGCTTGGGTGTGTTTACCCGCGTAATTTGTGTCGATCTTCCCGGTCACGGACTCTCTGAGCTCCCTTCAGAACCGCTGAGTATGGCCTCTATGGCCAAGGCGGTGAGGGAGGTGCTTTTGGTTGAGGGGGTGGAGAGGGCGGTTGTGGCCGGTCACTCTATGGGGGGCTATGTGGCCTTTGCGTTTTTGGAGGGCTATCCGGAGATGGTTGTGGGTTATTCTCTGTTGCACTCTACTCCATTTGCCGATTCGCCCGAGAAGCAGGTTATGCGCGATCGGGAAATTGCACTGGTTAGAGCCGGTAAGCAGGAGTTGCTTTTTTCCACCAATGTACCTAACGGGTTTGCCTCAGATTCGCTGCAATCCTTGAAGAAGGCGGTAGACAAAGCCGTTTCGGTGGCTGTGCAAACTCCGGCAGAAGGTATTGTAGCTGCTCTCGAGGCGTTGAAACAGAGGCCCGACCGCAGGGAGTTGATGCAGAACTCCGGCAAACCTCTTCTGGTGGTATTGGGTCGGCACGACAACTACATTCCGTTCTCAACCATGAAAGCCGTTGCGCTGACCACTCCCTGCACCACTTTGGCAGTGCTTGAGCAGTCGGGTCACAACGGCTTTCTGGAAGAGCCCGATGAGGTGGTCCGTATCTATCGGACCTTTCTCAGAAATTTGGGTTACAGTTTGTAGCCTTTTCTGTAGGTGTAGTGTAGCTGTTGGGCGGCCTCCGGATCGGAGAGAAATTTTTGCCGTATGGGATCCCATTTTACAGGGCGTTTCAGATCGTAGGCAATATTTCCCAAGGTACAAACGGAGCAGGAGCTGTGACCTGTTTCGACCGGAACTACCGGATCTTTGCGCGACCGAACACACTCTATGAAGTTTGTCTGATGCGGAATGCGCGTTTCGTAGGGGCCATCCTGGACCGATTCGGCTGTTGGTTTCCATGACGGATCCGAACTTTTAAACAGACCTCGTGAAACCTCAATCCAGCCTTTACTTCCCCAGAATTTTACCCCTTTGGTTTTGGGCTCGTCGAAAGGCTCTTCGGTCATAACTACTCCGTTGGCATATTTGTAAGTAAGGTATTTGGTGCTGCCGAATCCTGCCGGGATCACTTCAATAGGACCATTGCCGTCCATTCCGAGCCCCCATTGCGCAATGTCGAACATATGGGCTCCCCAGTCGGTAGTAAAACCGCCTCCCATCTCTTTATACCAGCGCCATCCGCCCCAAAAGGCTTCATTTTGTTCGGGCGAAACCGAAATCGGCGGATTTAGCTCTTTGTTGTAGTGGATCTTTTCGGAAAGCGGGCCGAGCCATAAATCCCAATTCAATCCTGCTGGCAGTGGTTCTTCCGGCAGATCATAGGGGCGGGGAGGTGCACCTACATAAGCATTAACCTTTTCTATGGCACCCAGTGTTCCATTCTGAACCAGTGTAACGGCATGACGGAAGCTGGAGTCGGAGCGCTGCTGACTACCCACCTGTAATACCCGTTTGTTCTTGCGTACTGCCTTAACCAGCTGTTGCCCTTCGTATATGGTAAAGGTCATCGGTTTCTCCAAATAGACATCTTTCCCTGCTTTTAGGGCTGCAATGGCAATGAGGGCATGCCAGTGGTCGGGTGTGGCAATCACCACTGCGTCGATATCCCGACGTTCTAACAGATCCTGGTATCTTTCGCAGGTGGTTGGTTTTATTCCTTTTTGTGCGTTGGCGTAGAAGTCGGCAGTTCTTTTGGCAAAACGTTCTCTTTTTATGGCATACACATCACATCCGGCCACAATTTCAACGCCTGGAATCTGCATAAACCCGTTCAACAGGAACATGGCTTGTTGACCGAGTCCGATGAAGCCCAGGCGGACCGTATCGGAAGGAGCTGGCGATTGGGTTTTTGCAAAGGCGGGCAGGAGGGTCATTCCTGCAATGCCTAACCCTGCGGTGCGCAGGAAACTGCGGCGATTCATCTGATCTTTTGTTAGCATAATGCTTTGATTTTGAGGGTTATATGTTTTTAATTTTCGATGCGTGTTCCTCTTCAACAAGTGCCCCGGCCACCAACACTGCTATATCGACAGTGGGTGTTTCCGATACGGCTCCGAGCGTTTTCTGACAGAGTGGGCAGGAGGTAACCAGATAGTCGGGAGCCGAAAGGGTCAATTTTTTTACCGCGTCGCGGGCAATTTTTTTCCGTTGCGAGGCGGTTATCGGCACATTGGCAATGCTGCCACCGCAGCAAAGCCCGTTTTCGCGGTCGAAATCGGTTCCCGACAGCCGGACCACCTCTTCAAGTACCCTGCGCGGGGCATCATAGATTTTGCTGTATCTGCCCAGTTCGCAGGGGTCGTGATAAACGGCTCTAAGGGGCTTCCTGTTTACGTGGATTTTCTCGCTGAGCAGCAGTTGTTCCAAATATTCGGTGTGGTGTAGTACTTTGACAGGAAGTTGATACTCTTCTCTGAAGATCCGGTAGCAGATAGGGCATGAAGTAACCAGTGTTTCTGCTCCCGAGGCCAGAATGAGCGCTTTGTTTTTTGCAACGAGAAGTGCGGCATCCTCCTTTTTCCCGGTGAGCATCAGGGGGCGGCCGCAACAAATTGAGCCATCACGATCCATAAAATCGAAGGGCTGTTTGGCGGCCTTGAAGAGTTGCTCCATGGCTCGCGGAATGGAGGGGGTAAGGTGGGTCATGCAGCCGGCAAAGTAGAGTACTTTCGGTTCCGGGGCCGCTCCCTCATTCATTCGAGGTGCCGTTGCCTGGGTCTCGAGATAGGCAAATCGACCCGGCGTAGCACTATCCTGCAGATTTCGGGTGGCCTGCTTAAGACGGCAGGAGTCGATGTTTACAGGACAGACCTCCACGCATCTGCCACACATTAAACAATTTTCTGCCACCACCGCTGCATCGGGAGCGTGGTGCCGTGCAGCATGAATAAAGTATGCGGTGGCTTTCGGCTCCATTCTCCCGGCCGATACCATCTGGCAGGTGTCGATGCAGAGACCGCAGCGCGAGCAGGAGTAGAGCTCAACCTTTGCGTAGCCCCTTGTGGGATGGAAACTGCGAATTCCCGCGTTGCGTAAGAGTATGAGCAGGATTTCGGTGGGAATGTGCATATATCTTGAGAAGGGGAGCGCAAAGAAGAAGATGCCTAAAGCGAGAGAATAGGCCCACCAGATGGGTTGGATAAAGAGTGTATTGGCCACAAATTGTTCGAAGATCAGCCCGAAGCCCCGCGTAAGAAAGCTTCCTCCCCCAATACCGGAGGTGAAACTTTCGGCCAACAGGCGGAGCGGAAAGATGAGCCAAAGAGCATACATCGCTATTCTGTCGCCCCATCGCAAACGGGTAGTTCGGCGCATACCCATAATACGGGAGTTGATCCGCTTATAGAGCGCCAGAGCAATGCCCGAGAGGGTCATAAGGAGAAAAAAGTCCATCAAAAAGAAGAATAGCCCCCCTCGCAGGGTCTCTTCCGTTTGCATCACGAAATAGCGGAAAAAGATGGGATAGTAAAGATTGAGGCGATTTGGTGCATAAAGTAGCACCTCTATGTGACCTAAAACAATCAGCATAAACCACCCGAATGCAATGCTCATATGCATGTAGCCGAGCAGTGGGTTAAATGAGAATATACGCTTATGTATCAGGCACTCCATAAAGATCTCCCTTACCGACCAAAAAATGCGACGGCTAAAGAGGCCGGAAAAAAGTTTTTTACGGTCGTCGGGGGTTAGTTGGGCGAGTACCCGAACCAGGGCAAGTCCAAGATATCCCAGGATGAACAGGAGCCCAATGCAGAAAGGGAGCACAAAAGGGTCGAAAGCTACTCGTTCTCTCACGGTCTGTTTGTTTTATCCCTTCCGGAGTTCTTTTTGCAACAGAATTACCACATTGCGGGTGTTAATATTGCGGGGGCATACCAAGATGCATTTTCCACAGAGCATGCATCGTTCAAGAATGGGTAACAGGCCTTCGGTTTCGCCCCGATGTACCTTTAATTGGATCTGTCGGAGATTCATCGAGGTAAACAGCCCTGCCGAGCAGGTAGCTGTGCAGGCTCCACATCCGATGCAGGTGGCAAAACCGGGCTCCTGAGCCAGCACAGCCTCTGCAATTTTGCGCGGGTTTTTGTCGAGGTCAACCCGGCTGCTCTTATGAATAGCGTATCCAAAATTTACCATATCGCACTACTTATTCAGATACTCCCGGATAGCCAGGCAACCGCTGCGCACATCGGCCAGGGTTTCGGGGATATTCTTGGGACCCGAACAGGTTCCGGCTACAAACAACCCCTCCTGTTCGGTATAGTTATTCATGGAGAAACCGTTTAAGGGCTGAATGAAACGCTCTTTCCCGGTTAAGAGCGGCATCGATTTGAAGAGTTCGTCATGACGGTTGGCCTCCATGCCCACCATGAGTACCAGCAGATCGACAGTCATCTTCAGCGGCCGGCCCATCAGCGTATCTTCGGCCTTAATCACCAGATTTCCCTCAATATCTTCGGCTGCCTCCGATAAACGGCCACGGATAAAAGTGACCCCATATTTGGCTTGGGCATCAAGATAGAGCTGCTCGTACTCCAGACCAAACATCCGCAAATCCATGTAGAAACAGTAAGGCTGACAGGCAGGTATCTTCTCGCGGATTTCGATAGCCTGTTTTACCGCGGTAACACAGCAGACTCTGGAACAGTATCTGTTCCCTACCTTATCGTCGCGCGAACCGACACAGTGGATAAAGGCCACTTTATCGGGCACCTTGCCGGAGGGGGTTAAGAGGGGTTGTCCGGAATGTAACAGGGTCTCCAGATCGGCCGAGGTGATAACATTGTTGTAAATGCCATAGCCATACTCCTCTTTGCGTTGCGCATTAAAGAGCGAAAACCCGGTTGTCATCAAAACAGCATTGCCGGGAATGATCCGTCCGTCGGAGAGTTGCGCCTTGAAGAAGTTGCCTTCGCGCGTAAGCGCTTCAACTTGCTTGCCAAGTATCACCGAGCTGTCGCGGGTTGCTGCTCTGAGAAGCCGGACAATCTCTTCGGCAGGCTGCAGGGTGGGGAAGAGATGATGCCATTTTGCCACATGTCCTCCCAGTGTAGTCTCCTTTTCGATGAGAACCGTTTCGAATCCCATCTCATTTAAACAGCGGGCGGCTTCCATGCCGGCAATTCCTCCACCGATGATAATGATCTTTTTCACAGGTATCTGTTTATTCCGTTACACCTTCATTACTGATGGCCGATTGGGTTTTCCCAGATCTTTGTTCTCTACCCCCTTAAATTTCTCTTCAATGCTATAGGGAATGCCTATCTTATCGAGTAGTGGTTCCACGGCCACCTGATGAACCTGGAGCCCGATGTCCCACGGGTTAAAACCCAAGACCAATCCTGCTACCTCTTCGTAGGTGAAGACAGGAATCCCATATCCGTCGGCTCCGTATGTTTTCCCCTCCATTTCGGAGATGGTGTATTGCCATCGATCCAGAAAATAGGGGCATCCGGGGCAGTTGGTGATAATCATGTCGGGACGGAACGGCTCCATGGCCTCAAACTTTTTCTGGGTATTGGCCACCGAAAAACCTCTGTTGGCCTTTACCAGATATTGCCGAAATCCAAATCCACAACAGTGACGTCGTTCGGGGTAGTCAATCACCTCTCCTCCCCAGGCTTCGACCATTCCGCTAAGCACATAAGGGTATTCGGCACCACCTACCCCTTTATGCGGGAACATTTTGGCGTAATGACAGCCGATATGTTCAACTACTCTTAACGGTTTCCCGGTGTGGCAGTTCACCAACCGATACTTAGCCTGTGCCGCAATCTCGTTGCGTAATTTGTAGACCACATCGCTGGCGTGCGCCACATGTTTTGGGATGGTAAATTCCCGTTTAACAGCCTCCCATAAATGGGTTCGGATACGAGCCTCCACTTCCGGAAAGAGCGACCATGTGTGCAAAATTTCGGTATATAATCCAAAACTGGTTATGCACGAGGTAGCATAGTTTGAATACCCCGCCTCTGTCATCAGCGCAAACTGTCGGGCAACCACAGTCATGGTGGTTTCGAGTGGCACCACATCAGAGTGGTAACCAATTCCGCTACAGGTGGTATGATAGGCAGTTTCGAAAACATCTTTATGAAGCGTTTCGCGCAAGATCTTGAGAAACATCACTTCCGAAGCCGGGAAAAAATTTTGTCGGATACAGCTCCTCACATAAAAATAGTGATCGTCGGGGATCTCCTTCTGGTATTCACTCCATATTATCTTCTTGCCCTCAGATATCATATGCCGGTACAATTGTTATTCTTCACGAAAGTGATTACCCGAATTGGTGTTATACACATGGTCGAAATAGTCTTCCGGCGAAATGCCCATCTCCTTGGCCTTCTCTTTAGAGAATGCCTCAATTTTTTCGAAACGGGCGGTTCCTCCGGTTACATCGAAAATTTTCCGGATCTCGTTCAACGCCTCATCGGGAATCTTGCGAAGTACCCCGGGGCCTTCGCCATCGAGGTTGGCGCCAAGCCGTTGGTACACATCATCAACATGTTTTTGCATCCACTCCCACACAGGCCCCGACTCGGGATGCATCTCAGATGAGACATTCCTCACATAGACGCAGTAACCCAGGTTTACAATCCACTCGCCAATGGTCCGTTTTAAGGCCAGTTGCTGGCGGCCTTTTTCCGATTCGGTAAAATATCCGAGCTCTTGCGAAAGATGCCGAAGGGCTATGATTACCAGTCCGGGCGCATTCTTTCTTGGGCACCGGGTGGCGCACGACATGCACTCGCCACAGTACCAGATGGTTTCGCTTTTCAGCAGTGCCTCAATTTTTGTGTCGTCTTGTGTCTGTATCAGATCTACAATTTGGCGGGGATCATATTTATAAAACTCGGCCGAGGGGCAAATCGCTGTACAGGTGCCGCAGTTTATGCAGGCAGTCATCCCCTCGATATAGCGGATGTCGGTAGCTAAGCGGTTGTATAGTTGGCCCATGTTGAAATTGCTGTGAGTAAACGAACCCCCACTTTTTCCGGGGGCTATTAAAGCGCAAGTTACCAATTTTCTTTCAAAAGCGTATAGCCTCTCTTGTGCCGGTGAGACAACGTGCCTTTACATGGGGTTTGTGTATCTTTGGCCTGTAAAATAAATGGAATGGATTTTAGTTCTCACACCCTGAGCAACGGTTTGCAGCTGATTGTGCATGAAGATGCAACTACCCCTATGGCAGCGGTTAGTCTGCTCTATGATGTCGGCTCGCGCGATGAGCGCCCGGAGCAAACCGGATTTGCCCATCTTTTTGAACATCTCATGTTTGGCGGTTCGGCACATATTCCCCGTTTCGACGAGCCGTTGCAAGAGGCCGGAGGCGAAAACAACGCCTTTACCACAGCCGATCTTACCCATTACTACATGACCCTTCCTGCCAATAATATTGAGACCGCCTTCTGGCTCGAGTCAGACAGAATGGGTTGGCTAGATGTAAGCGACAGGGCGTTGGAGGTTCAACGCAAGGTAGTGGTTGAGGAGTTCCGTCAGCGCTGTCTGAATCAGCCTTACGGAGATGCCTGGCATCTGTTGCGGCAACTCGCCTACACAACGCATCCCTACCGCTGGCCGGTTATCGGATTGGAAACCCGCCATATAGAGGAGGCAAAAGCCGACGATGTGCGCGCCTTCCATTCACGTTTTTATCATCCCGCTAACGCTAAGTTGGTGGTGGCTGGTGCTGTAGATACCGATGAGATCCTCAGGATGGCTGAAAAGTGGTTTGGGCCCATTCCTGCTATGGCGGGATTGTCGAGAAATCTACCCTGCGAACCGCAACAGACAGAAGAGAGGCGGTTGGTTACCCATGCCGATGTCCCTTCGCCGGCCATGTATAAGGCATTTCATATGCCGGCCCGAAGGAGCGCCCATTATACAACCTGCGATCTGATTTCGGATCTGCTGGCCGGCGGACAGTCTTCGAGATTGTTTCTCCGGCTCACCAAAGAGCGCAGACTCTTTAGTGAGATAAATGCTTATGTAACCGGCGATTTGGATCCGGGACTCTTTGTGATTACAGGTAAGCCGATTCCCGGTGTTTCGTGCGAAGAGGCCGAGCGTGCAGTGATGGAGGAGTTACGACTCCTGTCGGAAGGACTTTCAGAAAGAGAGATGGAGAAGGTTAAAAACAAGTTTGAATCTAACCACTTGCTGGGGCAGAGCCATGTTGTCAATAAGGCCATGTCGCTTGCGTTTTATGCTTTGATGGGCAATCCTTCACTTTTGTTACAGGAGGTCGATCTGTATCGTTCGGTTTCGGAAGAGGCGGTCTCGACAATGGTTCAAACCCTGTTTCGACGGCAAAACTGTAACACCCTCTGGTACCTTCCCGCTCAATCTCAATCCTCATCGCTATGAACCGATCTACCCCTCCACCCCTCAATCCGATAGTTCTTTCCGGTACGCTGTTGCCTAAAACGTACCGGCTCGATAATGGAATCGAGGTATACGAGCTCTCCGGAGGCTCTACCGCGATGGTGAAGATAGATCTGTTGCTGCAGGCGGGGGCCCGCTACCAGCCGATACCTCTTTGTGCTTTGGCGGCAAACCGTTTGTTAACCGATGGTACAGCCACCCGCTCTTCGGCCCAAATCTCCGAAAAGATAGATTACCATGGGGCCTATCTGCAAGGTAGTGCCGATAAAGACCATGCAGCCCTTACCCTGTTAACCCCGCTTCGCCATCTTGAGGCCCTTTTGCCCCTTTTTGCCGAAGTAATTGCGGAGCCTGTTTTTCCTGCAGACGAGCTGGAGATTTTTCGTGAGCGCCAACGGCAGCGTTTTCTGATTGACCAGCAAAAGGTGAAGGTGTTGGCACATGCCGGGTTTAGCGAAGCGATGTTCGGACCCGGCCATCCTTACGGGTATAGATTACTTCTCTCCGATTTTTCGCAATTAACCCGTAAACACCTGGTTCAATTTCATCAACAACACTACATGAAAGGGGGTTGGCGTCTTGTGGTTTCGGGGCAGACAGATTCGTCGGTTAGCGCATTATTAAACAGAACGCTTGGATCGATTTCGTTCGGGCATTTACAGTGGAATGAAAAAGAATTTTCGGCTGGGTCGATATCGGGATCAACAGGATTTGTGCCGCGCGATGAGGCTGTGCAGTCGGCTTTGCGGCTGGGGCTTATCGTTCCCGGCCGAAGCCACCCCGACTACATCGGTCTCACCGTGCTCAACACCCTTTTAGGAGGCTATTTTGGTTCGCGACTCATGCAGAACCTTCGTGAGGAGAAGGGATATACCTATGGTATTCAATCGGCAATTGTATCGTTGGTAAAGTGCAGCTATCTGGTGATTCTTTCGGAGGTGGGATCGGAAGTTACCCGGCCCGCTTTGGACGAAATTTTGCGCGAAATCTCTCGGCTTTCGGATCAGGAGGTGGAAGAGGAGGAGCTTCGGCGGGTAAAAAGCCAGATGGAGGCAGAGATGATTCGTTCGCTCGACGGTCCCTTTGCCAAAGCCGATTTTCTGGCATCTTTGCTCGATCACAATCTGCCACTTTCGTCGGTTGAAACGGCAATAACCGAGATTCGTTCGGTTACTCCTCAAAGATTGAGGCAGTTAGCAGAAACCTATCTCTCACCTTCGGCATTCACCAGGATAGTGGCCGGCCCCTCTTCGGCAAATCCCGGTTTCCCTCTCTTATTTGAACCCCTCAGCCAATAATTATGCGATTCTCCTTCTACGACAACCTGGCGGCTCCGCTTCAGCTTCTGTTTGTTCTATTGGTGATGCTCTGCTGCTTTCTGACCGGTTTTTTGGGTGCTTTTCTCCTTTTGTTCGCCTTTGGGGATCTTCCTCTCGAGACGCTTATGCAAGCCCTGTCGGACCCCTCCTCCCCCTACGAACTGCCTATGTTGCGTTTTCTGCAGGTGGTGCAGGGTATCTTTCTTTTTATTGTTCCGGCACTCCTGATAGCCTTTTTCTTTTCGGCGCAACGAAGCAATTATCTCTCAATCAGACCGCCTTCCTCAACAAATATAGTGTGGGCCTCGGGCCTACTCATTATCCTGGCATTCCCCGCCATTAACGGCCTTAGTGCGTTGAATCAGATGTTGAAGCTGCCACCTGCATGGTCTGCTTTCGAAGTGTGGATGCAACAGCTTGAGGAGGTAGCTCGTGTTATTACAGAGAAGTTTGTTCTAGATCCACGGCTCTCTGTTCTGGCCTTTAATCTTTTTATGATGGCCGTTTTACCCGCCTTGGGCGAAGAGTTCCTCTTTAGAGGTGTTTTACAGAAGATTTTTTCGCGCTGGACGGGGAATGTCTATGCTGCGGTTTGGATTACCGGTATCTTGTTTAGTCTTATACACTTTCAGTTTTACGGCTTTCTGCCCAGAGCCCTTCTGGGCATTCTGTTCGGCTATCTGCTGGTGTGGAGTGGCTCGATCTGGGTGCCGGTCTTTGCCCATTTTGTGAATAATGCCTTTTCGGTATTCTTCTATTTTCTGATTGCCCGGGGTGTGGTTACGCCCGAGAACAGTGAATTTGGCGGTGGGGCAGGAGAGTGGATATTTGCAGTTATCAGTCTCTTTCTGGCAATCCGGATGGGCGCCTATATTCGGAATAAGAGGGGAGAGATGGCTGTTGATCAGGCCGGTTCACCGGGGGTATAGCCGGTGTCGGCCGGTAGATGAGGACGATGGCTTGCCGCTACTGCCATACGGTCGCACTCTTCATTTTCGGGGTGTCCATTGTGTCCTCTGATCCACTCAAGACGCACTTTGTGACGACGGTACACCTTCAGGAAGCGGATCCAGAGATCAGGGTTTTTCTTCCCCTGAAAGCCTTTGCGTTCCCAATCGAAAACCCATTTTTTCTGCACGGCATCAACTACATACCGTGAGTCGGAAGTTACCACAACCTCCGATCCTTCTACCTTAAGCGCCTCCAATCCAACAATCACAGCGAGAAGCTCCATCCGGTTGTTAGTGGTACAGCAGAATCCTCCTGAAATCACCTTTCGGTAGGGGCCTGAGATAAGAACGGTGCCAAAACCTCCGGGTCCCGGATTCCCGCGCGAGGATCCATCGGTATAGATGTGGATTTGGGGTGTCACTTTTTCGGCTTTTTTATCCCCAGCCACCTTTTCAGTTGCTGGTTCTTGTCAACCCGTTTACGATCGGCTGCATCGCTGTGCAATATCTCATCCAGACAGTACGATACTTCGAGTCCCGAAAGGATAGCATATTCGTGTGCTATATAGGCATAGAGTTGGGGCGTGGCCCGAAGTCGTCCGAAATTGCGTAACCGTTGTTTAGGGGGGAGAGGGCCAAAGGCCATCCGGTTGATGTCGATCAGCGAAAAGCGATACCCGTCGTTATCGGGTTCGAACAGAATATTGCCACGCGAAAAATCGTGGTGCAGAATTCCGCATTCGTGCAGATAAAAGGCAAATCGGGTAAAATGTTGTAGGAAGTGGCGAACCTCATCGAGCGGTTTTTCGCTGATTTCAAAGAAGTTATGTGTATAACTGCAAAACTGACTGATAAAATAGCTCTCTCTGAGCCCAAAGCGTTTCCTAACTTCAATATAGGCAATCGGTGCCGGCGTGGGAATCTGCATCTTTTGCAGCCGAAGCGCATGTTCGTAGGCCCTGCGGGCTTTCGAGGGGCGAAACAGGCCGTAAATGTAGCGATTAAGCAGATGGGGTTGGCGGTATGATTTGATAACCCATTGTTCTTTACCCACTTCCACCTTATTAAGTCTGTTTCTTTTGGCGTGGATAGCGGTGCCCAACAAACCAAATCGCTCCGGAACCGAACAAATAAAGTCGGTTTCTCCGGAGTAGGCAGGGAAAATGGTAACATGTGTACCGTTGCGCATAACTGAGGGTCGATTCGATGGTGGCAAAGGTAGGATTTGTGGAGGATATCGCAAATCTGTTGCTACTGTAAGGGTAGTTCGGGATGGGATTTCACGCCTCGAAAGCTCTCTCTGTGATGGGGAGAGGGGCCGTATTCTCTCACTAGTTTCCGGTGTGCAGCGGTGGGATATCCTTTGTTTTTATCCCATTGATAAACAGGATATTGAACGTGGAGTTGATCCATAATGGCATCCCTCTCGGTTTTAGCCAATACCGACGCAGCAGCAATGGAAGCAAACCGACTGTCGCCCTTTACCATGCAAATGTGGGGTATTGAAGTATAGGGTAAAAATCGGTTTCCGTCAACCAGAATCAGTTGGGGTTGGACCGCCAGTTTGGCAAGTGCGCGATGCATAGCGAGAATTGAAGCTTTCAGAATATTGATATGGTCTATCTCTTCAGGGCTGCATAAGGCAATTCCCCAGGCCACAGCCCTCTCCAGAATAACTTCCCGCACCTCCAACCGCTCTTTGGCCGACATCTGTTTAGAGTCGTTCAGGTGTTTGTGCCAAAAATCGGGCGGAAGTATTACTGCGGCAGCCACAACCGGACCGGCCAGACATCCTCTGCCTGCCTCATCGCAACCAGCCTCGATGGTGGCGTTTTGGTAACAGGATTGCAGAGCGGGATAGGTTACCATGTTTTGATGATTCGGTGGTCAATCAGAACAAAGATCAGGGTAATAGTCGCACTATAAAAGAGATACCAATTAACCGGTATATATTTTTCGGGCGTAATCTTCAGTTTTGTCCAGACATATCCCGAAAGGAAGATCTTTTCGAGGCTGTAGGCCAGGCCCGATCCGAGGGCTATACCTACCACCCCGTAATATTGCACAAAGAAGAGACTGGAGATGATATTCAGAACCAGGCTGAGAACCGATGCGATCATGATAATCCGGGTTTTCTTAAGCCCCAGCAAGATGGTTTGCGGGAAAATAATCCGACTTACAATGAGCAATTGATAAACCATGAAGATGTCGGCACTTCGATAAAAAGCTTCCCGAAAGAGAATCTCACCAAAAAGGAACTTACAGGAGAGCATAAATAGGATAGACAACGGAAAGAGGTAGTGCATCATCTTAAGCGATTTGCTCCTGATGGTAGCCAGAATCTCGGGGATGTTCTTTTTTACAGAGAACTCCGGAATCATGGCATTACTTAATCCGGTGGTCATCATCACTACAAAGGGGAGCTCTTTTGCACCATACCGAAATACAGCAAATCGGTCGGGGTCGAAAAGTATGGAGGCCAGGAATCCGTCCAGATACTGCGAGGAGCCGCTGAGCAATCCGCCAATGATAACCGGATATCCCAAATAGAGGTGTTCGCGTATAAACGCCCAGGATAAACGAAAGGAGCCGTATTTCATCAACAGATGGATGAGCCAAATAAAGCGGAGTAATGAGATCAGTACCATGCCCCAGAGAGCTCCCTCTACGCCCATACCCAGAAAAATGGGTAGGGCGGCAAACAGAATCTGCAAACCGAAGCTGATAAAGCCATAGTAGAGTATGTGGCCGGGCTTCTCCTTAAGCAGATAGATATATTCAATGAGTGGGGTTACCTGCCCGAAAAAGAAGTAAAGCGCTGTGGCAGGTGCAAAGGGGATTGCCTCGAACTTAGAGTATACGGGGATAGATTGGTTTAGGAAAAGGATCATCAACGCAAAGAAGGCGCTGAAGCACATCATGAGCAGAAATGCGTTGAAGAGTTCGGGCGATCGGGTATGCCCTGAGGCGTGATACCTGGCAAAGGCACGGTTCCGCTTGAAGAGAGGCAGGAACGATTGTATCAGTCCCGTTACCCAGAAAAAACTGAGTGCTCCGGTGATAAAAACCATATACTCCCGCTCGCCAATCTCCTTCTCGGTGAGCGATGTTTTTGTAAAAATGATGCTGATTATGAGAAAGGTGGAGAATCGCAGAAACTGAAAAATCTGCAATCCTGCAATGTTGTTAACTTTATCGGAGAGTCTCTTCACGGAGTGGAGGAATGGTGGATGGCCTGCCTTTTCCAGGCATTGCTGCGCAAATATATGGGAACAATTTCGATTTCAGTTTTTGTGGATTGGAATTTGTGGTTATATTTGTGCCGCAAAAATGGTGATTGTAGCTCAGTTGGTTAGAGCGCTAGATTGTGGATCTAGAGGTCGCCGGTTCAAACCCGGTCATTCACCCTTATAACTCGCTGGCGGGCTGTTGGAAACAACAGCCCGTTCTGTTTTTCCGGGCAAATCAGAGGGCATCGGAACCCCAGCGTCCATAGGTCCTTGGAAAGCCGCTGAGGTCCAGTACCCGGTCTACAACCGTCATCAGCGCTTCGGTAAGGTTGGCCGGACGGCTGTAAAAAGAGGGCGAAGCAGGCACCACAATGGCTCCCGCCAGTGTAAGTTGTTCCAGATTCCGGAGATGGATGAGGCTGAACGGGGTCTCTCTCGGAACCACTATCACTCTTCGGCGCTCCTTCAGCATCACATCTGCAGCGCGGGTAATGAGGGTTTCGGCAGTGCCGGAAGCGATCCGTCCCACCGTTCCCATAGAACAGGGGCAGATAATCAGGGTTTGATAGCGGCTGCTTCCGGATGCAAACGGGGCAGAAAAGTCGTGATTAGCCCAAACACGAACCCCTGAAGGGATGGGCGCATTGTTGGTCTCTTGCTCCCAGATGGCTTTTCCTGTTTCGGAAAAGAGCATATCGAGGGTTGTGCCGGCCGGGGTCACTTCAAGAAGCTTTTCGGCCAAGAGCCTGGCATACATGGCGCCACTGGCACCGGTAACTGCCAAAATGATTTTGGGGATTTCGGGGGTTTGTTCTTCTTGCATCAGGTTGTGATGTTTTCCATTTTTAACCTCTTCATTCTGTGATAAATAACATTTTGGTATTTCTGGTCAAAGATATTCCTTCGATGCCGGTTTTCCAAACCTAAAAAATGTTAATCGCGGCTCTGAGTTTCTGATTATTGAGAATAATATGTTTCTTTGCAGTTATGCTTTTGCCCAACTTCTGTAAGAGGCACCTATGTGCCCCATTTCTCCGGAGTGGTGCCATTGATACTCCCATTAATCATCAAATTTTTCGCGCATGAAAATGTTCCAAAAAATCAACAATCTTCTGGGTTGGTTGATGTTCCTTATCTCGGCGGTGGTCTATCTTTTAACCATCGAATCTTCTGCCAGTTTTTGGGATTGTGGTGAGTTTATTACTTCGGCCTTTAAGTTGGAAGTGGGTCATCCTCCCGGCGCTCCTGTTTTCATGCTGTTAGGCCGTCTCTTTACCCTGTTGGGCGGAGGGGCCGCTAATGCTGCCTATATGATGAACCTCCTTTCGGGCTTACTCAGCGCGTTCACCATTCTTTTTCTCTTCTGGACCATCACCCATCTGGGACGACGTATGGCCGGGAATCCCGAAACCTATACCACGTCGCAGTGGATATCGGTAATGGGGAGCGGGGTGATTGGAGCGCTTGTCTATACCTTTTCCGACACTTTCTGGTTTTCGGCTGTCGAGGCCGAGGTCTATGCCTTCTCCTCTTTTCTGACTGCAATTGTGGTTTGGGCCATGTTGAAGTGGGAGCATGCTGCCGACCAACCGCATGCCAGCCGTTGGCTGGTGCTGATTGCCTACATCATGGGGTTATCTATCGGTGTGCATCTCCTTAATCTGCTTACCATTCCTGCACTGGGACTCATCTATTACTACCGGAAATATCAACCCACTACTGCGGGTCTGATCAAGGCGTTGTTGGTATCGTTCGTCATTTTGGGGGTATCTATCTGGGTACTTATACCGGGGGTCTTCTCCATTGCCACAAAATTTGAGCTGCTCTTTGTAAACACCTTCGGACTGCCCTTCAACATAGGCGAAGCTGTCTGGTTTTTGCTGCTTGCCTCCGGTCTGGTATATGGCATTTTTTATTCTATCCGCCACCAGAAAGTGCTGCTGAATCATATTCTGCTTTGTGTTACCGTGCTCATTATCGGCTACTCTTCGTACGCCATTATCGTAATTCGCTCTTCGGCTAATCCGCCTATGGATCAGAATGATCCGCAGGATCCCTTTAAGCTTCTTTATTACTTAAACCGGGAGCAGTATGGCGACAGGCCGCTCTTCAGGGGGCCCGTGTTTAATGCGCCTCCGGTTGCTCTTAAAGAGGGAAAGCCGGTTTATGCCAGGCGGAATGGTCGCTATGAAGTAGTAGACCGTAAGATTTCGTATGAGTACGATCCCCGTTTTCTCACGCTCTTCCCAAGAATGTACGATAATCAGGATCCGCGCAGAATAGAGGAGTATAAGGCATGGGGAAATATCAAGGGAACGCCCATTCAGGTGCAGAATCAACAGGGGGAGATGGAGAACATTATGAAACCCACCTTTGCCGAAAATGTGCGTTTTTTCATCTCCTACCAGGTAAACTGGATGTATCTCCGCTACTTCATGTGGAATTTTGCCGGGCGTCAGAACGATCTGCAGGGACATGGCGATCCGCTGCGGGGTAACTGGATTAGCGGTATCCAATTTCTGGATGAGCTTCGGTTGGGTCCGCAGGATGAGCTTCCCACCTTTCTGGCCGAGAATAAAGGCCGTAATACCTACTTCTTCCTGCCCCTGGTGTTGGGGCTCCTGGGTCTCTTTTTTCACTACTCTAAGAATCGGGGCGATTTCTTTGTGGTGCTGATGCTCTTCTTTATGACCGGATTAGCTATTGTTCTCTATCTGAATCAGTATCCTCTTCAGCCGCGCGAAAGAGATTATGCCTATGCCGCCTCC
>JBFWIG010000011.1:0-16647 GCA_050256115.1 Bacteroidales bacterium
TGGAATCTGATCCCATTTGCTGTATATTAGCCATTGCTGGTTTTGGTACGATTTTTGTCAAGCGGTTCACCGATTAATTTGTGCAGAAGATTCATGAAAGAGTTGTTGTCGACGTCCCTGAAAAAATATTTTGGATTCACCTCCTTTAAGGGAAACCAGGAGGCCATCATCAATAATCTGCTGGATGGTAAGGACTCCTTTGTCCTGATGCCAACCGGCGGAGGCAAATCACTTTGCTACCAACTTCCGGCGCTATTAATGGAGGGTACCGCCATTATCATCTCCCCGCTGATTGCCCTCATGAAAAACCAGGTAGACTCTATCCGGAACTTCAGTATGGAAGAGGGAGTTGCCCATTTCCTGAACTCTTCGCTCAATAAAGCACAAATTCAGCAGGTTAAAGAGGATGTTCTTTCGGGGAAAACCAAGATGCTCTTCGTTGCCCCCGAATCGCTAACCAAGGAGGAAAATGTGCTTTTTTTGCAGCAGACAAAAATATCCTTCTACGCCATCGATGAGGCGCACTGTATCTCGGAATGGGGTCACGATTTCCGTCCTGAATACCGTCGCATCCGACCCATCATCACCAAGATTTGTGAGGCGCCCATGATTGCCCTTACGGCAACGGCTACGCCCAAAGTGCAGCACGATATCCAGAAAACCCTGGGGATGCTCGATGCCACCATTTTTAAGTCGTCGTTCAACAGACCCAACCTCTACTACGAGATCCGCCCCAAGGTAAATGCCGAAAAGGAGATTATCCGCTATATCAAAAATAACCCCGGAAAATCGGGGATTATCTATTGCCTGAGCCGAAAAAAGGTAGAGGAGCTCGCCGAACAACTTCAAGTTAACGGCATTAATGCCCTAGCTTACCACGCAGGTATGGATGCCGTTACTCGTGCCTCCAACCAGGATCGGTTTTTGATGGAAGACATTCAGGTAATTGTGGCCACCATTGCCTTTGGCATGGGCATCGACAAACCGGACGTCAGATTTGTAATTCACTACGATATTCCTAAGAGCCTTGAAGGGTACTACCAGGAGACAGGTCGTGCCGGGCGTGACGGAGGAGAAGGGGTCTGCATCACCTTTTACAGCTACAAGGATATTCAGAAGCTGGAGAAATTCATGCAAGGAAAACCGGTGGCCGAACAGGAGATTGGACGACACCTTCTGCTAGAAACGGTAGCCTACGCCGAATCGGCGGTCTGCAGGAGAAAACTGCTGTTGCACTATTTTGGCGAAGCCTATCACACCGACACCTGTGGGAATTGCGATAACTGCGCCCATCCCAAGGTGAAATTCGAGGGTATGCACTATGTGGTTAAGTTGCTGAGTGCCGTTCTGGAGGTTAGAGAGAAATTCAAGGCCGAGCATGTGGCCATGGTTCTTTCGGGAATTGCCGACAGCGCTATCAAAACCTACAAACACGACGAATTGGAATCGTTCGGTGCCGGAAGTGAAAAGAATACAAGATTCTGGGGTGCTGTGATACGACAAGCGCTTGTGGCGGGATTGATTCAGAAAGATATCGAAAACTACGGTCTGCTCTATCTCTCTCCGAAGGGACATGAATACCTGAAAAATCCCACTCCTTTTACCCTGATTCAGGATCGCGACTACACCGAAGAGGACGAGGAAGAGGAGGGCGCTCCCGGCCAGAAACAGAGCACGCTCGATCAGGAACTCTTCAATATTTTGAAGGATGTCCGAAAGAAGATGGCCAAACAGCGGAATCTGCCACCTTTTGTCATCTTTCAGGACCCTTCGCTCGAAGATATGTGTATCCAATACCCCGTGAGCCTGGCCGAATTACAGAATATCACAGGCGTCGGAGCCGGAAAAGCTCAACGGTTCGGGAAAGAGTTTGTAGATGTAATCCGACAATATGTGGCCGACAAGGAAATTATCAGACCCCAGGATATGGTGGTTAAATCGGTGGTAAACAAGTCGGGAATTAAGGTCTATATTATTCAATCGATCGACCGCAAAATGGATCTGCACGACATTGCCGATGCCAAAAATCTGGAGTACGACCAACTGCTTACCGAAATTGAGGCCATTGTCAATTCCGGCACCAAACTGAATATCAACTACCACATAGAGAACGCCATGGACGAGGAGCATGTGGAGGATATCTATGCCTATTTTAAAGAGGACGCCGAAACCGACTCGCTCGACGAGGCGGCAAAGGAGTTGGGCAGCGATTACACCGAAGAGGAGATCCGGTTGGTTCGCATAAAATTCTTATCGGAATTGGGGAATTAGAAGAGGGTCGGTTTTAGTAAGAGGCAAGCCGTTATTGAAGCATCAGCATTGCTTTAACCACATTTTCAATACCTTTCGACACCTTCAGGATGTCGGTGTTTACCATGTAGCAGGGGGAGGTTACAATTTTATTCTCCCTGTCGATACAGATCTCATCCGGCCCTGTTTCCACATGCTTTGCGCCCAACTTTTTCAGCCTGGCCACCGTTCCGGGGTCGTTTCCCACTGTGCATTCGATATCGCGAAGGAGCGATGCCAACAAAACAGGGGCAATACAAAGTGCAGCAATTGGCTTAGAAGCCTTACGGGTTCCAACAATGGCTGCCGCAACCTGCTCATCTACATCGAACTGCGATTCGGTAAAGGCATAGTTGCTCAGATTCTTCCCGGCTCCATAACCTCCGGGCAGGATAAGCCCGTCGAATAATTTGGGATTATAGAGGTCAAGTGCCGAAATGGCCCCTCTGGCAATTCGTGCCGACTCCACCAAGACATTACGGCTCTCGGGCATAACCTCTCCTGTGAGGTGATTTACCACATGAGCCATAGGTTTATCGGGGGCAAAAATGGCATACGATGCACCTGCCTTACTTATGGCCAACAGCGTGAGCGTAGCCTCATGAATCTCCGAACCGTCGTAAACACCACAGCCCGACAGTATAACCGCAAACTTTTTCATAGGTAATGGCAGTAAGGTTTATGGGTAAAGATACGAAACAATCACTTTTTATGGACTTTGCCAAGGAATAATCGGCGATTTCTTTTTCCTTTGCTGTTTATCTCTATCATCCATGATATCAGTCCGTGCAAAAAAGCACCTGGGTCAACATTTCCTGCATGACACCCACATTGCCAACCAAATTGTTGACTCATTGATTCCCGGGCTTTCGGAGAAAGTGCTGGAAATTGGTCCCGGAAAGGGAGTCCTATCTGCCATTCTGCTCCAGAAACCCCACTTTGACACCCGTTTTGTGGAGATCGACGGCGAATCGGTAGAATACCTTACCCAACAATATCCTTCGATGGGGGAGAGAATCTTCCGGGAGGATTTTTTGCGATTTAACCTGTCGGCTCACTTTGCGGGCGAAGTCTCTATAATCGGGAATCTCCCGTACAATATCTCCTCGCAGATTTTTTTCAAGGTGTTGGAACACCGGAATCAGATTCCCCAGGTGGTATGCATGATTCAAAAGGAGGTGGCCGAACGGATAGCCGCGCCTCCGGGCAGTAAAACGTATGGCATCCTAAGTGTGTTATTGCAGGCCTATTTCACCATTGATTTTCTGTTTACGGTTCATGAACACGTTTTCACACCGCCTCCCAAGGTGAAATCGGGGGTAATTCGGCTGATTCGAAGCAGGAATAGCCCACTCCCGTGTAATGAGGCTCTCTTTAAACAGGTGGTTAAAACCGGATTTAACCAGCGAAGGAAAACGCTTCTGAACTCCCTGAAGTCCCTACTCGCAGGAAACCGACCCTCAGACCCTATTTTTCTTCAACGTCCGGAGCAGCTGTCGGTAGACCAATTTATTGCCTTGACGCAACGGATTGCCGATCTTCAAACCCACCAAAATCATGCAGGATAAGAGAATCGAAACCTTACAGGCACTCTACGCCGAACAGTTTGGATCAGCTGCCTCAGAGGTAGTTCTCCTACCCCCCTCCGGATCGAGCCGGAGTTATTTCAGGATGAAGAGCCAAAAAAAATGCTGTATAGGTGCCTTTCACGAAGAGATCAGGGAAAACAGAGCATTTCTCTCTTTCTCGGCCTATTTCCGGGGCGAAGGGCTGCCGGTGCCCGAAATCTACGCCATTTCGCCCGATATGCGCGCCTATCTGCAGGAAGATCTGGGCGACACCACCCTGTTACATTTTCTGGAGAGAGAGGCGCACCACATAAGCATTGGACCCGCAGTTAAAGAGGCCTACCAAAAGTCGATTGCCTGGCTGGTCCGCTTTCAATTGAGCGGTACGGATAAATTCGATTATTCGGTCTGTTATCCCAGGGCAGCGTTCGACGAACAGTCTATGGCATGGGACATGAACTACTTCAAGTACTATTTTCTCCGCTTTTCCGGAATACCCTTCGACGAACAACTGCTGGAAGAGGATTTTCAAAATTTTGGCCGATATCTGCTCGAAACCGATACCCACTATTTCCTCTACCGAGACTTTCAGTCGCGCAATATTATGCTGCGTAACGGCGAGCCATATTTTATTGATTACCAAGGAGGGAGAAAAGGCGCCCTCCAATACGACATCGCCTCCCTTCTGTTCGAAGCCAAAACCGCGTTGACCGAATCCTTCCGGGAAGAGATGCTGGAGTATTACCTGGATAGCTTACAGACACATATTCCCGTGAAGAGGGAGAGCTTCAAAAGCTATTACTACGCCTACGCGCTGATCCGAACCATGCAGGCAATGGGAGCCTATGGGTATAGGGGCATTTTCGAAAAGAAACCGCTCTTTCTGGAGAGCATTCCTCCGGCTCTTGCACATCTGCGCTGGCTGCTCGACAAGGCGCCATGGCCAAAAGGGCTTCATGAGCTGCGGGGGGCATGCGAAAGGCTTGCTTCGTCCGACCGCCTCCTGAAAATGGCCCGGGAACGGCTTAGTGAGGGGCTATAGCAACTACCAAGAATTAGCTGACAGGGCACAAAAAACGGGGCATAAAGTATTTCACCATTTGCCCCGTTTCCATCCGCTGCAGCCTAAGTCAGGAGTCGCCTGCAACGGCCGATTCGGCAATAATTTGTTTGGCGACTTCAAGAATGGTAGAGTCCTCAAGCAGAACAACACCTCCATCGGGACCTTGTTCAACATGCAAACCAACACTCTCCCCGCTTTGATAATGGCTCCCTCCAAAATAGTTTCTGACGGTATCCTCAGAAATATTCAACTTGGCAGCAATCTCTCTCATGCTGCCCGAAGGAAGATTGTCCTTAATTCTCCTGAGCTCATTGAAGGTAATATACATGACTTAAGGATTTAGTTAGACGTCGTAATGAGCTATAAAGTTAAGCAATATTGTCTTTAATAAAAAATTAATATAGGGAATTTGTCTCCTTAACATTTTTTATAAACCGATGGAATGCTCTACTTTTGTGGCTAAAATTAAGAGAAATGAGAGCGCTCGTTCAACGGGTAAGCGGGGCTTCGGTCAAAATTGAAGGCAGGCTTCAGGCCTCTATTAACGCGGGAATCCTGATCTTCCTGGGAATAGAGGCTTCCGATACACGCGAAGATGCTGATTGGCTTGCCCGGAAACTGGCTGCGCTGCGGATCTTCTCCGATCCGGATGGAAAGATGAATCTGTCGGTTTGGGATGTGCAGGGCAGTGCGCTGGTGGTAAGCCAATTCACCCTTATGGCCTCTACAAAAAAGGGAAACCGCCCATCGTTTGTTCGTGCAGCTCCGCCCGAAGTGGCTACGCCTCTATACGACCACTTCAACGAAACACTCGGATCACTGATACAATCACCCGTCTCGACGGGCATTTTTGGCGCCGACATGCAGGTGTCGCTTTGCAACGACGGCCCCGTTACCCTTTTGCTCGACTCCAATAATCCCGAATAACAGCCTACTCTGCCTCATGACCCCCTCTTCTCTATTGGCCATTGCTACTCCCCCCGCCGGACAGAACCTCCCGGAAGAGTCGGACAATCCTACAGCGGGTACCCTCACAGAGGCGCAAATAAAAGAGGAGGCCTTCATTAGGCGGGTTGAAACAGACGGGGCCACTTTACTCCCGTACAAACGGCTCTTTGACGGCACCCCGCGTGAGAATCGATACTCTGAAGGCATTGTCTTGATACTCTTTATGCTATTGGCCCTCTTTGCCCAAAACAGTTATTTCTACCGACGGAGTTTCGGAGAGCTTCTCCTGGCCCCCTTCAGCAAGGTAGCCATCCGACGCATTCATGCCGAACGTAATCTCATCTTCTCTCGGGTCTCTTTAAATCTCCTTCTTGTATTTCTGGTTACCGCTCCCCTTGCCCTTTTCGCCTCAGTAACGTGGTTTCGGGGCGGAGCTGGTATGCAATATCCCGATATCTGGCCTACCCTTCTCCTCTATTTCGGAGCCATTGGGCTGTGGCTGGCCACAAAAGCAGCCTTTCACAAATTTTTGGGATTTGTATTTCTGCAACCGGCCATTGCCGATCACTATAACTTTGTCTTTTTTTTGGGAATCAAAGGAATTGGCGCAGCACTTTTCCCACTGGTTGCCGCCGTACCCCTGCTGCCAACCCACGCGATGATATGGATTATCGCGGCCATGATTCTGGTGGTACTCATCTACACCTTTGCCCTGATTTTCCAATGGATTCAATTAATTGAAGGCGAAGGAGAACAACATTATTATTTGATTGCGTATATTTGCACATTCGAAATTTTGCCCCTTCTCGTGGTGACAAAATTGCTACTCTCTAGTTAAACCCACCGGCTTTCCGCTTTGTAATTCAACTACCTACCGTGCTGAAAATCAAAAGAATACTAGTTTCACAACCGCAACCTGCCGAATCAGAAAAGTCTCCTTTTTTTGAACTGGCCGAGAAGTTCAACCTAAAGATCGATTTTTGCCCCTTTATCAGGGTAGAGGGAGTAACGGCAAAAGAGTTCAGACAGAGCAGAATAGATATCCTTTCGCATACAGGAATTGTATTCACAAGCAAAACAGCAATCGACCACTTCTTTACCCTCTTAGAGGAGTTGCGCCTGCAGGTTCCCGACACCATGAAGTATTTCTGTATCTCCGAATCGGTGGCTTTTTACCTGCAGAAATATATAGTTTACCGAAAAAGAAAGATATTCCATGGGAAATCAGCACTCCAGGAGTTGATAGATATTTTGGCAAAACACAAAGACGAGAGGTATTTTGTGCCCATGTCTAACCAATCAACGCAGGAGTTACCTCAACTGCTTGAAAAGCACAAGCTGAAATTTACCCAGGCGGTTCTCTATAAGACGCTCTGTTGCGAGCTCAAAAAGGTTCCTACGGAAGAGTACGACATTCTGGTCTTTTACAGCCCATCCGAAATCAAATCGCTTCAAGCTAATTTCCCCGATTTCATACAGGGCGAAACCATCATTGCAAGTTTTGGTGCCTCTACCGCCAAAGCTGTACTTGAGGCCGGTTTACGCCTTGATATCCAGGCACCTCTTCCGGAGGCGCCCTCAATGACAATGGCTCTTGAGCTATTTTTGAAAGAGCACAATAAAAAGTGAGTTGACCCCTTCGCCCAACCATTCTTTCGGAAAAGAGGAGCGTCTCTGCCGCCAAAGCGCCATTCAGGAGCTCTTCGCAAACGGCAAAAGTTTCTTTTCGTATCCCTTCAGGGTGGTCGCGTCGACGTTGCCAAACGAAGAGCCTTTCAGCAATACAATGGCTGCCAGGGTACTGTTTTCGGTCCCAAAGCGCGCTTTTAAAAGAGCCGTTTCTCGAAACCGTATTCGAAGGAGGGCCCGTGAAGCCTACCGAAAAAACCGTATATCATGCGGCGATTCGCCTCTTTTACAACCCATTAACGTTGCTTATATTTACATTGCAAAGCGGGAAGAGCCCTACCGGCAGATAGAAGAAAGCATTCAAAAACTCAACCGTGAAATTGCTCTCGCATTTTGTCCGACTACTTGAAGTCATCTTCATCAAACTGATACGCTTCTATCAATTGGCCATATCTCCGCACAAGCCTCCCACTTGCAGGTACACGCCTACCTGTTCGGCATATGCCCTGGAGGCGATTAAACGATATGGTCCGTTTAAAGGAGGTTGGCTTGCCCTCAAACGGCTCCTTTCGTGCCATCCCTGGGGAGGACACGGATACGATCCGGTGCCTTGAAAAGCGAACCAAACGGGCAAAAGAAAGGCATCCCTTTTTCTGAGAAATTTACATTCTCGCTTACGCCATCTCATTATTATTCATATTTTTGCCCGGGCAGCAATAGGGCTGCCGAAGAGTAATAATTACTAATTCAATACTTTATGAAGATTGCTATCGTTGGTGTTAGCGGAGCGGTTGGCCAGGAATTCTTGAGAGTTCTTGAGCAGCGCGATCTCCCCATGGACGAACTCGTCCTTTTTGGTTCGGCACGCAGTGCCGGGAGTGAATATACCTTTCGCGGAAAATCCATTAAGGTGAAAGAGCTTAAACATAACGATGACTTCAAAGGCATTGACATTGCGTTGACTTCGGCCGGTGCCGGAACTTCGAAAGAGTTTGCCGCCGATATCACAAAGTTCGGAGCCGTTATGATAGACAACTCCAGCGCTTTCCGCATGGATAACGACGTTCCGTTGGTTGTGCCCGAAGTAAATCCGCAAGCTTGTGCAAACCGCCCCAGAAATATCATCGCAAATCCCAACTGCTCTACCATAATCCTGGTGGTAGCCCTGAAGCCTATCCACGATCTCTCGCCTGTTAAACGGCTTCATGTTGCAACCTATCAGGCATCGAGTGGCGCTGGAGCTGCTGCAATGCAGGAGTTAACCGATCAGACCCATTCCGTTCTTGCGGGCCAACCGGTAACAATCGACAAATTTAAATATCAGCTGGCGTTCAATCTGATTCCTCAAATTGATGTGTTCACCGACAACGACTACACCAAAGAGGAGATGAAGATGCACAACGAAACCCGTAAAATCATGAATGCAGATCTTGCGGTAAGTGCTACAACGGTGCGGGTACCTGTTTACAGAGCCCACTCAGAAGCCGTATGGGCCGAGACGGAAGGCCCCCTGACCGTAGCCCAGGTTCGCGCCGCCTTCGAAAAGGCAGAGGGAGTAGTGGTTGAAGACAATCCGGCAAAATCGATTTACCCGATGCCCCTGTTTGCAGCCGATCAGGATCCGGTTTTCGTAGGCAGAATCCGTAAGGATATTACCACTCCCAAAGGCATCCACTTCTGGTGCGTGGGCGACCAGATCAGAAAAGGGGCGGCTCTGAACGCCGTTCAGATTGCCGAATACATGATTAAAAATCGCATGCTGTAACGCATCCGTTTGTCTGTAAACCAGCCGATAAAAAGAGAGAGAGCCTCGGGAAGATCCGAGGCTCTCTCTTTTTACCAAGCCCGATGTACAAAGTACAGGTTATCCGCATTTAGAATGGCCACATGCATTACAAGTAAGGCATCCCTCCTGATAAACAAGCCCTTCGCTACCGCAATTGGGACATTTCTGTTTTGAAGCCTCTGTTCCATCGGGTATATATTTCTTCAGCGCTCTGACCACCCCATTCTTCCAGGTGTTAATCGCCTCACTATCGAGGCTGAGCGATGAGACCAGATGCACTACGTCGAGAATGGGCATCCGGTAGCGCAGTACGCCCGAAATGAGTTTGGCATAGTTCCAATACTCTTTGTTGAAGGTGCGAGAAAGCCCACCCATGGTGTTCTTATACCCATATCGGTCGGTGTACTGAAAATCGTACCGCTTAGAGCCATCCTCATCCTTCACTTTGATAATCTTTCCCTGCGTAATAGAACGGGGAATGGGAAGGACGTCGTCTTCGGTTTTACCGGTAAAAATCTCGTAAGGATAGCCGTTGGAGAGACCAATAAAGGCAATCCACTCCTCATTATTGTTCTTGAACCGGATAATCTCGGCATCAAGCTCTTTCGGTCGCTTTGCCGGCTGGTCAAACTGAAAGGGAAGGGTAGGATTCGGATTCGATTCGGGTGTAGGATCGGCCTTTTTCGAAATCAAAACGCCCGAACGAGAACCCTCTCTATATACAGTAATCCCTTTACAACCAACCTCCCATGCTTTTACGTAAAGTTTCCCAACCAACTCCTCATCTACCTCTTCCGGCAAATTGATGGTAACACTGATTGAATGATCTACCCACTTCTGAATTCTCCCCTGCATATCTACCTTGCTCAGCCAGTCGACATCGTTTGATGTGGCCTTATGATAGGGAGATTGCTTAACCAGATCTTCAATGGTGCTATCGTCGGCGTTAACAATGGTCTTAGGATCGTGCCCGTTTACTGTAAGCCAGGTAAGAAATTTATGGTGGAATACATAATACTCTTCGAAACTGTCGCCATTATCATCGGTAAATGCCACAGTAACATTAACATCGTTAGGATTCACCTTTCGACGCCGTTTGTAGACGGGACGGAACACGGGCTCTATGCCAGATGTGGTCTGCGACATAAGACTGGTACTCCCGGTGGGAGCAATGGTTAGCAGCGCAATATTGCGGCGACCATAGGCCAGCATATCGTTAAACAAAGTCTCATCAGCCTCCTTCAAACGGGCAATAAAGGGGTTATCCCTCTCTAATTCGGCAGAAAAAATGGGGAATGCACCCCGCTCACGCGCCATCTGAACCGACGCCCTGTAGGCCTCCAATGCAAGTGTACGTTGAACCGTAACTGCAAACTCCGTAGCCTCTTCAGTTCCATAAATCAACCCCAGAGCCGCAAGCATATCCCCTTCGGCGGTTATCCCGATACCGGTTCTACGACCCTGAAGTGTCTTTTTACGGATGTTCTCCCACAGAAGCCGTTCAACCCGCTTCACCTCTTCATCTTCGGGATCGTTATGAATCTTCTCCAGTATCGCATCAATTTTTTCGACCTCCAGATCAATAATATCGTCCATAATCCGCTGTGCATAACCCACATGTTTCCGGAAGAGATCAAAATTGAACCTTGCCTTCGATGTAAAAGAATGGTCTACATAGCTATACAGGTTAATGGCCAACAGACGGCAGCTGTCGTAGGGGCAAAGAGGAATCTCACCGCAAGGATTGGTTGAGGTGGTCCGGAAACCCATCGAAGCGTAACAGTCAGGTACCGATTCCCTGATAATAGTGTCCCAGAAGAGTATGCCCGGTTCGGCCGATTTCCAAGCGTTATGAATAATTTTATCCCAAAGCAACCGGGCATCCATCGTTTTATCGTACCGCGGCTCAGCGGCATCCACAGGATATTGTTGCTTGTAGGGTTCGCCTGAAAGGAGCGAACGCATAAAGGCATCATCGATCTTCACCGAAACGTTGGCTCCTGTAATTTTACCGGACTCCATTTTGGCATCGATAAACTCTTCTGCATCAGGATGCTTAATGGATATACTCAACATAAGAGCTCCCCTGCGGCCATCCTGAGCCACTTCACGGGTGGAGTTGGAGTAGCGCTCCATAAACGAGACCACACCCGTAGAGGTAAGAGCACTATTCAATACCGGCGATCCGTGAGGGCGGATATGCGAAAGGTCATGCCCCACACCTCCGCGACGCTTCATTAACTGAACCTGCTCCTGGTCTATCTTCATAATGCCGCCGTAGGAGTCGGCCGCGCGATCGTTCCCAATCACAAAACAGTTAGAAAGCGACGCTATCTGAAACGGGTTTCCAATACCCGTCATGGGGCTTCCCTGAGGAATAATATAGCGGAAATTGCGCAGAAGCTCGAAAATCTCATCGAACGAAAGAGGATTGGGATAGGCAGCATCGATTCTGGCCACCTCCGAAGCAATACGCCGATGCATATCGTTGGGATCCTTCTCGTAGATATTCCCAAACGAATCCTTCAGGGCATACTTGGTAACCCAAACCTTTGCGGCGAGTTCGTCGCCGGCAAAATAGGCGAGTGAAGCGTCGTAAGCCTCATTAAAGCTATAAGTCGCTTTACCGTGTGGCTGAGTAAGGCCGGCCTTTGCACCTCCCTGTTCCGTTTCGATAGCAGGCATTTTCTTCTTCATTAGTGTAGTTGTTGGATAGTAACGTTGAGCCGGTTAGCTAAATCAGCTCCCGGAAAGAAGTCGTCTGCCAAAATTAACCCCTCCTTCCCGTAAAAGAAGCATATGCCTCTCCCTTTTATTAACAGAAGCTTCGGAGTTATCAACGAAATTACATATTGCTGCATATCAGCCTTTTACAGAATTTCTAAATGCCATTATTAGATCTAATAGGCAGTAAAGAAGCAAGTTGTACAACATAAAAATAGAGAAGCCGGGGAATGGTGAAATCCAAACGCAACCTGTACATTTGTACCGAAAATTTGATTCATCATGAAGCTTCTCTATTATGTGGGGGTGACGCTTTACACCCTGGCCATCCGGCTTGCGGCTCTTTTCGGCAATACCAAAGCTTCTCAATGGATCCGTGGCCGCCGTCATCTGTTCAGAGCCATTGCTAAAGCCATAAAGCCCGGCGAAAGGAGGATATGGATGCATTGCGCCTCTTTGGGCGAGTATGAACAGGGGAAGCCCCTTTTCGAAGAGATCCGCAGAAGGAATCCGGAAGTTAAACTGTTTCTCACCTTTTTTTCCCCCTCCGGCTATGAGGTCCGAAAAAACGACCCCCTTCCCCACTATCTCTTTTATCTCCCCTCCGACTCTCCCTGGCATGCCCGGAAGTTCCTTGATTTGGTTCAGCCCGAAAAGGTCTTCTTTGTGAAGTACGAATTCTGGTATTTCTATCTGAAGGCCCTGAAAAAACGCAATATAGAGACCTACCTGATTTCGGCAAACTTCAGAGAAGAGCAGATCTTCTTTAAACCGCTCGGAAAGTGGTATCGCTCCATGCTGCACCTCTTCACCCACATTTTTGTACAGAATGAGAGATCTGCCCAACTCTTGAGATCGGTTGGCGTTACACGCACCTCTGTATCGGGCGACACCCGGTTCGACAGAGTCGGAAAGATTGCCTCTCAGACAAAACCACTGCCCCAAGTGGAGGCCTTTGCCAAAGATTCCTGGTGTATTGTTGCCGGAAGCACCTGGCCCCCCGACGAAGAGATTCTGATTGCATACATGAATAACAGTACCCTGCCCGTAAAAGCCATTATCGCACCTCACGAAATCTATCCACAACGGATCCAAAAACTCAAGGAGTCCTTTACCGTTGAAACCGTCTGCTATTCGGAGCGGGATAGCGCGGGATTTGCCTCGGCCAGAGTGTTGATAATCGACAATATCGGACTGCTCTCGTCGCTCTACCGCTTTGGAAAGGTGGCAATGATTGGTGGCGGCTTCGGAAAGGGCATTCACAACACGCTCGAAGCAGCCACTTTCGGGCTGCCGGTACTCTTTGGCCCCTATTACGGAAAGTTCCAGGAGGCGGTAGACTTAACCAAAATCGGCGGGGCCTTTTCGATTAATGAGTACAAAGGATTCGCGGCTAAAGTTAACAGCTACATGGAAAAACCCGCCCTGCAGGAAGAGGAGGGCCGACGTGCCGCAAACTATGTGCAGCGAAACCTGGGCGCCACGGCCAAAATTCTGGAGAAAACCGGCTTATAACGCCTTCAGCTGAGCAAAGAGCTTTGCGCCCCTCTTGGGTCCCAACAGCGCTGCCAGCTCATCGACGGTTGCAGCCTTCAACGCCGTAGGGGTGCGAAAATGTTGCATAAGCCTCTCTTTTAAAGAGTTGCCCAAACCGGGCAACGTTTCCCAAAAAGAGTCTAACATTCCTTTAGAACGCACCTTTCTGTGAAAGGTGATTCCGAATCTATGAGCCTCATTTCTAAGGTTTTGTATTAACTTTAATGACTCAGAGTTCTTATCCAGGTAGAGAGGAACCGGATCATCGGGAAAATAGATCTCCTCTAGCCGCTCGGCCAATCCCACCAGCGAGACTGTGTGCCGTATTCCCAATTTATCGAATATCTTCAGCGCAGAGCTGAGCTGTCCTTTACCTCCGTCCACAACAACCAATTGCGGCAACGACTTCTTTTCGGCCATAAGCCGGGAAAAGCGACGTTCTAAAATCTCCTCCATAGTGGCAAAGTCATTTGCCCCCTGTACGCTCTTCACATGATAATGCCGATAATCGGCCTTACTGGGTTTCCCCTCTTTGAATACCACGCAGGCCGAAACGGGATAATTCCCAAGCAAATTAGAATTATCAAAACACTCGATATGTAACGGATAAGCCGGAAGCCGCAAATCGCGTTGCAGCGTAGAAAGAATCCGTTGCACATGGCGTCCCGGATCGAGTCGGGCGGTCTGGTTATGCCTTTCCAACTGAAAAGCCTTCACATTCTTAAGCGAGAGATCCAGAAGCCGCTTCTTATCGCCCGTCTTTGGAACCGTAACCACGCAGCCGTTATCGGGCATAGAAATGGAAAATGGAACAACAATCTCGGACGAGCTACTCTCCAACAGCTCCCTTATATGCAAAACCGCAAACAACAACAACTCTTCGGAAGGCTCATCCATGCGCTTTACCAGCTCGAGCGAATAAGACTGCACAATAGCCCCATTCCTCACCTTCAAAAAGTGGACATACGCACTCTTAAGGTCATCGACCAAACTAAACACATCGAGATCGCGAAAACGGGTGTCGACAACAACCGAAGAACGCTGAAACTTCTCAAGCAACAAAAGCTTTTGCTTAACGGTCTCAGCCTCCTCGAATCGAAACGAACTCGCAAAACGGCTCATCTGATCGGTTAAAAAACGGGTAACAAGATGAAAATCGCCCCTGAGTATGCGCTTAACCTGATCTACATCCTCCAAATAATCTGCCTCCGACTGCAATCCTACACAAGGTGCCTTACAATTCTTGATATGGAACTCAAGGCACACCTTCCACTTATGCTGAGCTACCGAATCGACAGTAAGCCCCTTTCTGCAAGTTCGCAACTGAAAAAGCTGATGTACCAACGCTAAAAGCGTCTTAACCATGTAGGCAGAAGTAAAAGGTCCATAATAGAGCGTTCCATCCTTAACCACTCTCCGGGTAGAGATCACCCTGGGAAAAGCCTCATTCGTAATTGCAATCCAGGGATAGGTTTTATCATCCTTCAGCAACACATTGTACCGAGGCCGATGCTGTTTAATTAACGAGTTCTCCAACAAAAGCGCATCACTCTCTGTGTCGACCACAATAAACCGCAAATCGCGAATCTTCGACACCAAAACACGCGTTTTTGGAGTTAGGTTGGCACCCTCCAAAAAATAGGAAGCCACCCTCCTCCGCAAATTTTTTGCCTTCCCAACATAGATAATAGCCCCCCCGGAATCCAAATACTGGTAGACACCCGGTAGCTCAGGAAGCTCCGAAACCCGTTCAAGAAGCGATGATTGCCGTGAAAAAGAAGAATCCATACCCGAAACCACATCCATAAAAAAGCAACAAAACACAAAGTTATGCAAAAGATCCATCACACCCCTACTCCTACATCCACAACACCCCAAAACCTGCCGAAGATTGTTTCACGTGGAACAAATCTACTCGAAAAACCGATTAGGAACCATAATGCTAAATCTATAGACCCTTTTATTTAAACCCTTTTATAGATAGAAATGCACATGCGAATCATATAATGATTAATATAATTAATAAGACAGAAATAGATTGAATAACAAACAGGGAAAAGGAGGGAAAATGATGGGGTATAAATAGTGCTATAATGCATCGAAGCGCAAGTGCGCTTCAAGTGCTCTAGTGCTGCGCTTCGCGCGTCTGGTTAACAGTTAACTGCAGATGGTGAATGGTGAATGGTGAATGGTGAATGGTAAATGGTGAATGGTGAATGGTGAATGGTGAATGGTGAATAAAAGGAAACGCGCAAGCGCGAAAATAATGCTGCCTTATCATTTTCGCGCGACAGCGCATTGACCATTAACCACTCACCACTAGCGTCTGCCTGGTTGGATGTATCTGCCTGGTTGGAAGTACCTGCCTCTTCGACAAGACAGGTTTGTCGACCCATATACGCACTCATTCACTAAAAGAGGAGAACTCGCTTCGCTCAAACAGCTCCTCTTTTTAGCGTTCATTGAGCGCGATGAGGCCCCGCCAAACCTCTCCGCTGCCTCAGAGGCAATTACCTCCAAACGGCCAACCTCTACGACCCCCAATCACTAGCGCGAAGCGCAGCACTCGAAGCGCGGTCGCGCTTCGGAGCACTAGAGCACCTGCGCACCACCGCACAGAATTTCGGCACTAGAGCACTATCATTCCGCGCTTGCGCGTATTTGTCGTTTCGCGCGAAGCGCAGCACTCGAAGCGCGGTCGCGCTTCGAAGCACCAGAGCACCTGCGCACCAGCGCATTATCCATTAATCATTTGCGCGTAGCGCACCAGAGCGCATTCGCGCCAATAGTTCCACGTGGAACAATCAAAAACAGTAAGGGAAGATTATCGGCCTAGAAAAACCAGGAGAACCTGAATATCGGCGGGGCTGACGCCGGGGATACGCGCTGCCTGGCCTAAATTGGCTGGTCTGATTTTCGATAATTTTGCGCGGGCTTCGAAAGAGAGTGATTGTAAAGACTTATAGTCAAAATCGGGCTTGATAAAGATTTTCTCCAATCGCTCCGATTTTTCGGCTAAAAGACGTTCACGTTCTATATAGCCGTGATACTTCAGTAGAATCTCTGCAGCTTCCAGACACTCTCTGCGAAGGGGATGTTCAGCA
>JBFWIG010000012.1:0-16210 GCA_050256115.1 Bacteroidales bacterium
CTCACTTAAGCGGGTTTATTCGGACGATTGAGTCGGACGACGGAAATAGATCTCATCATCGAGGAACTCCTCAGTGGCAATCAGAGCAGGCTTGGGAAGCCGTTCGTAGAATTTAGAGATTTCGATCTGTTCGCGATTTTCGAAGACCTCTTCCAGATTGTCGGTAACACTCGAAAACTCCTCCAGTTTGCGATTCAGCTCCTGCCGAAGCTCAACACTGATCTGGTTGGCCCGTTTGGCAATAATCATGACCGATTCGTATACATTTCCCGTCTCCTCTTCGAGTTTTACCAGGTCGCGGGTTACCGTGGTAAGACTGGCTTTCGATTTTTTGTAATCCATCTGATATAAGGGTTTTCGTTATTTCTTCAGTTCATCGACCGGCACAAATTTGCTGGCCGTGTCGAACATCTTTTTGGCATCGGAAAGGTGCTCACTCTCCGGAAACTCGGCGGCAAACGACATATACTCGTCTACTGTGTCCTGAAATCGTTCGCGCTGTTTCTCCTCGATACTCTTTTGGGCAAATAGGTACTTCGACTTAAGGGTTAGAAAGAGGATCTCTTCGCGGTGTTTCGTCTCGGGATACTCTCCCAGCGCAATGGCCAGCGAAGTGGCAGCGGCTTTATAATCGCCCATCTCATAGTAGAGTTTTGCACTGATGTATGACTTTTCTACCAGCCTGTCGTGCAAACTGTTAACATAACCTTGCGCCGCCTCTACAAATTTGCTGCCGGGATTTTTTCGAATAAACTCCTGCAGTACTTCGATGGCCAGCAGCGTTTCCTGTTGGTCGAGTTCGGCCCTCGGACTCCGTTTATAGTAACAGTATCCGGCCATAAACATAGCCTCTTCCGAAAATGGGGAGTAGGGGAAGTTTTTGTAAAAATTGTCGAAATGATACGAGGCATTCAGATAGTCGTTCTGCCTGAAGTAGCTCATAGCCTGAAAGAAGGCTGTTGAGTCGCCCTTGTCGGTACCTTTGTATACATTGGCAATGCGGTCGAAAAGTTCGGTTGCCCGCGTATAATCGCCTTTGTTGTAGTACTCGAAACTCTTTTTGTACATGAGCACAAAATCGTTCGTTTTCAGAATTTTCTGGTAGTTGTTGCACGACACCGCAAACAGGGTGCCAAGCATTAGCCAGAAAACAAAAGCGCTCTTCTTCATAAAATACCGATTATTGTGCAAAGCTACTGGTTTTTTAGCAAATAACAATCTATTAGAATGCTCTCAGCGGGTGGGCTGTTCGCCAAATTCCATCAGAAAGGCTTTGATGAATTGGCTCAACTCTCCGTCGAGTACCTCCTGTACATTCGAACTCTTGTATTCTGTGCGTTCGTCGCGAACCATCTTATAGGGGTGCAGTACATAACTTCTGATTTGCGAACCCCACTCAATCTTTTTCTTTTTCCCCTCAATTTCTGCCTG
The DNA here is from genome assembly GCA_050256115.1 of Bacteroidales bacterium. Classification (GTDB taxonomy): domain Bacteria; phylum Bacteroidota; class Bacteroidia; order Bacteroidales; family UBA4181; genus JAQVSH01. The sequence continues at coordinate 1,432 of JBFWIG010000012.1, forward strand.
CCGTTCGCGCTTTTTACGCAACTCTAATTCGTAGAGATGCGATTTTAGCAATCGCATGGCATTCTCTTTGTTTTGGAGTTGCGAACGCGATTCCTGATTCTCAATCACGATTCCGGTGGGATGGTGACGCAATCGCACGGCGGTCTCTACTTTGTTCACATTCTGCCCGCCGGCTCCGCTCGAGCGATAGGTTTCCCAGGAAATGTCGGCGGGGCTTACCTGAATGTCAATATTTTCGTCGATTATGGGCGATACAAACACCGAAGCAAAGGAGGTGTGTCGTCGGTTATTGGCATCGAAAGGCGATAGCCGAACCAATCGATGAACCCCGCTTTCGCTTTTCAAAAAGCCATAAGCAAACTGGCCATCTATCTCGATGGTAGCCGATTTTATGCCTGCCTGATCGCCATCCTGAATATCGAGGGTGCGCACCTTATAGCCGTTTCGTTCGCCATAGCGGAGGTACATCCGTAAAAGCATCTCTGCCCAATCCTGACTTTCGGTTCCTCCGGCTCCTGAATTGATCTTCAGAATGGCGCCCAGTTCATCTTCCTCTTCGCGAAGCATGTTCTTCAATTCCAATGCTTCCAGAAGCGAAAGTACCCTGGTATATTGCGCGTCGACATCCTCTTCGGCAGCTTCACCTTCGGAATAAAAGTCGAGCATTACCTGCAAATCGGCAGCCTCTGCGTCGATAGCCGCAAACTCGTTGAGCCAGCTCTTAAGCGAGGCGACTCTCTTTAATTGCTCTTCTGCCTGTTTGGGATCGTCCCAAAAATCGGGAGCATGTGTCTTTTGCTCCTCCTCCTCCCACTCTATTCGTCGCCGATCGACGTCAAAGATGCCTCCTCAGCGCATCCCGGCGCTCCAACACATCTTTGAGTTGGTCTGTTGTGATCATGGTAGTTGTAAAATTGTGAGCGGCAAAGATAACAAATCGTTTCGACAATCGCTTACCAGGTGCCCTTTCCGGTACCCACATCTATGTTTGTCTGGCCGGAGCCCACACTTCCCTGCAGATTGTACGCATCGGCCGTTACCCGTAAGGTTCTCTTGTAGTTTCGGCCAATCGGGATGGTGATTTTTGCTTTTCCATCCTCCCCGGTAGTGAGCGCAGGCTCCCAATAGAGCGTGGGTTGCCGGTGATAGACAAAACGGTCTACATAATCGGAGGGAATAAACCTGGGCTGATAGTACTGCTTTTGGGGTGTAATACCCCTGATCCGCAGTTGATGAACGCCGGTAGGCTGATAGTACTGAGTAATTCCGGCTCCCTCTTTTGTGGTAATTTCAATAAAGGTGGGGTAAAGGAAGTCGAGCATAACAGGCCCCGCCCGGAAGTTGTCGTATATCCATATATAATCGAGCGAAGTCATCACCTCAATGCCTACAATATCGTTTACCGAGATGGAGTTTAATGCCTCTTCCACTCTATCCAATAGGGTTAAACTCTGATAATACGAAATATTTCCATCTACATCTTCGATATCTTCCTGAATAATCCGTTCAATATCCTCGCCATCTACGCTGAACGAAGTTGGCCTGTCATAGACAGCGAAAACCGGACGGTACCAGAAGTTTGGTGTGCGTGTGAAGTAGTGATTAGTGGGATCAATATAACCCTTTCCGAATCCGGGTATTTCGTTGCGAATCACATCCAGCAAACTGTTAAAGCGGTCGTACTTCTTAAGCTGTTGTTCGTCGAGCACGATATCGGCGTTGCCGGGCCCGTTGCGGTTATAGGAGTTGGGAATAATCCGCTTACCTGTGATGGCCACCTCTTCTATGTATTTGATGCCCGGCAGACGCGAGAGACTGTCGATCATTGCCTGCTCGGCTCTTTTGGCCTGGTTAAACATGGCAAGCAGCGTCTCGCCGCCTGTGGGAGGCAGATCGGGTTCGGGGTAGGAGGGCTTCTCCATCGTTACTCTTTTATCGAGGGTTATGCCTACATTGAACCGTTTTCTCTTGCTGTTCTCCTTCTGCGCCATCAGGGTGAGATGGCTCATGCCGGTGAGGGGAAGCTCCTGAAAAGAGAATCGGCCCTTCTCGTCGCTTCTTGTTTCGCGGGCAAAAGAGTACTCTCCCTGAACGATCAGCGAAACTCTTTGGTTCTTCAGGCCTTTATTTAAGATATCGGTCATCTTACCCGAAACTGAGAAATTTTGATCGGGAGGATAGATAAAGGTGGCTGTATCGGGTTGTGAGGCAAAACTTCGCCACCCGTGTGTGAGCATCGCCAGATCGAGTCGGTCCCGAATCTCTGCAAAGGGGTGCAGAAAGTAGTATTCCGGGTTTTCTACCCTTCCCCGTAATGCCGAGGTGAGGAGCATCCGGCTGCGCAGTGTTGCCCGCAGGGTGTCGGCCGGCGCAAAGAGCGTATCGGTAACCGACAGAGCCACCATTGCCGAAAGAGGCTTTTGATCCAGGCCCGACCGGGTATGGAGTGTCAGCTCCAGGAGGGCTCCCGATCCGTCGTCCGGAACAGGCGAATCTACAATCTTTGCTTCGTACGTCAGATTGATCTCTCTGGATGCGGGATCCATAAAAACCAGCCGTTCCGAGAGGGGGAGTCCATCGGCGTCGAAGAGCGTGAATTCGACCAATCCTCCCGGAAGATCTTTCGCGGCAATCTCAAGCGTACTTTTGGCCGAGCCGGCCGGAACGGTATAGGTGGCCCAGAGATGATCGAGCGCACGTACGGTGAGATAGAGGGGGCGGTTTTCGGTAAGACGATTTTGCCCCGAGTAGGTGGTAATAAGCAGATTGTCCTCCTTTCCGTAGCGAATTTGCAAGGTAGACCCCATGGTCTGTACCTTCGGAAGCTCAATCTCCTGCCCCCATGCCAACCGCGCTTTGTAGGTTTTTCCCGCTTCGGGAACCATCAGGAAAGCGCCCATGCCCAGATGCTCGGTCGAAAAACGAACCCATACCGAATCATTTTGGTCTACAATCTCGCCTTCTGCAGGCGCCCCGTATCCGTCGGGCCCTACAACCTTAAAGGCCACTCGCGAAGGGAATCCTGCAATCCATTTTCCCCCTTCGGGCAGGAACTGCACATCGGGCAGGAGTAGAGAGTCGGCCAATTGCTTAGCGGAGGCGGCTGCCTGTTCGGCATTGGCAACCATTTCGGGCGTAATTCTGCGCCAGACCCTCCGATTACTCCACCCTCTTGTTACTATTTGCCATCCTGAGCTGGCTGGTGCCCGCTCTATGGCCTTTTTCCATACCGGGATGGTTTTGCTGAAGAGATATTCGGGGCCGAAATTGAGGTTCCAGCGGGTGTAGGCACAGATCTGGAAAATCCCTTCGCTGAAGAGATTCTCCGAGATTACAAAATAGCCGTTTCCCACCCCGCCTACAATCTCCGTAACCAAATCCTGCACCACCTGACGGTCGGGACTAATCAGATCTATATAGAGAAACTTGCTCCGGGTTGCGGGCAGAAGGGTTTGATCGGTAAGCACCCAGGCGCTCAGCCAGATGGTGTCGCCCGCCGAATAGAGATCGCGATCTGTGAGGATATAGATCTGTTCGGGCGAACCCGATGCACGGATGGATTGCGCCTTTTCGATTCTTACCTTTAGCGGTGCAGGCAGCGGATCGTTGTTTTGCGCGAATATACCAGGGGCCATGACGGGCTGAAGTGCCCATAAACAGAGGATCAGAAACCATACGCTATTTTTCATACCAGTCAATTATTAAGTGAATGAAACCTGTACGCTTTTCAGAATCGGGGGATTAGAGAGGATGTTTAGGGAAAATTTACAGTAAGTACTGTTTTTGATCAACAAAAATAGTGCCAATTTTTATCTAAAAATCAACTATTTTTGCACACGTTTAAAAAAGTTAGCATGTACAATCCCTATACGCAACACCATTGGCTCACGGAGATAGCAACTGCAATTTCCGGCGGAGCCTCATTGTGTTTACAAGGGCTTTACGGCTCTTCACAGCCCCTGCTTGCCGCTGCAATTTGTGGTCGGATTGCCGGAGTTCACTTGATTCTGATAGACGACAAAGAGGAGGCTGCCTATTTTTTCAGCGACCTGCAATCGGTCTCTACGCCCGACTCGCTCTTGTTTCTGCCCTCCTCCTATCGTCGGGCCTCTAATCAACTTCGTCCCGACGAGGGTAATATGATTATGCGGAATCATGTGATTTCGCGCATCACAAAGCAGAACCCGGCTCAACCGCTCTTGGTGGTGACTTATCCCGAGGCACTGCAGGAGAAGGTACTCTCGGCCGAGACGATGGGCAGAAATACCCTTACCCTTACCACCGGCGAGAAGATCTCTATCTCGTTTCTGCGTGAGATGTTACATGCTTACGGCTTTCAGTCGGCCGATTTTGTCTATGAGCCCGGACAGTTTGCCATTCGCGGGGGGATTGTAGATATCTTCTCGTATGCCTCGCATCAACCGTACCGGATAGACTTTTTTGGTGAGGAGGTAGAGAGCATCCGGGTATTTAATGTCGACTCCCAACTGTCGGAGCAGCGGGTCGACTCGGTGCTGATTGTGCCCGATGTGCAGAAATTGATGGGGCAGGAGTCGCCTTCGGCGCTCTTTTCGCTGCTTTCGCAACCTGTATTCCTGTGGAGCCGAAACTTCTCGCTCTCTGTAAAGATCTGGGAGCAGCTACCCCTCAACCGCGAACTTTCGGTATTGCATCCCGAGGGGGAGGAGAGTGTGCGGGCCGATCTGCTCTTTCTCCAGGCCTCCGGATTGGTATCGGCTCTGGCGGGCTATACCCATATCCGATTTACCGCCCATCCGGAAGAGAGATTGGACACCGCCAGGCTCTTTTCCTTCCAAACTACCGCCCAGCCCCTTTTCCATAAGAACTTCTCCCTCCTCTCCGAACACCTTTCGGAGATGGAGCAGCAGGGGGTTAAGGTGACGCTTCTGAGCGATAATCCTAAGCAGTTTGAACGACTCCGGGCAATTCTGCATGAACTCCCCCACAAGGCCGGATTCGAGGCGCAGCAGGGTATTGTACATGAGGGATTTTTCGACAAGAACCTGCAAGTGGCCTGGTACACCGATCACCAGATTTTTGATCGGTATCACAAGTATAAGGTTCAACATAAATTTACCAAAAGTGAGTCGCTCTCCATTCAGGAGCTCTTCGGCCTCCATCCGGGCGACTATGTAGTCCATATCGACCACGGCATCGGCGTGTTTGGGGGGCTCGAAAAAGTGGAGTTGAACGGCCGTTTCCAGGAGTCGGTCAGGCTGGTGTTCCGCGATCAGGATATCCTCTATGTAAACATTCAGAACCTCCACAAAATCTCGAAATTCAGGGGTAAAGAGGGTCAGCTGCCCAAAATCAATAAGTTGGGGAGTGCCGCCTGGCAAAATCTGAAGCAGAGCACCAAAAAGAAGGTGAAGGATATTGCCCGCGACCTGATCCTTTTGTACGCCCGCAGAAAGGAGGTAAGTGGATTTGCCTTTTCGGCCGACTCTTATCTGCAACAGGAGCTTGAGGCCTCGTTTATGTACGAAGATACCCCCGACCAGTTGAAGGCCACTCAGGCGGTGAAGGCCGGAATGGAAGAGCCCTACCCCATGGATCACCTGGTGTGCGGCGATGTGGGATTCGGCAAGACGGAGATTGCGGTTCGTGCCGCTTTCAAGGCGGTATCGGATAATAAACAGGTGGCTGTGTTGGTGCCCACCACCATTCTGGCCCTGCAACATTTTAACACCTTCTCGTCGCGTCTGGCCAATTTTCCCTGCCGGGTTGAGTATGTTAGCCGGCTAAAGAGCGTTGGCGAGATTCGGAAAATCCTGCGCGATACCTCCGAAGGAAAGGTTGATATTCTGATTGGCACACACCGTCTTATTGGCAAAGATGTGCTCTTTAAGGATCTGGGTTTGCTCATTATCGACGAAGAGCAGAAGTTTGGAGTGGCTGTAAAGGAGAAGCTCAGGGCACTGAAGGTTTCGGTCGATACCCTTACCTTAACGGCAACCCCCATTCCCCGCACCCTCCAGTTTTCGTTGATGGGTGCCCGCGAACTCTCCATTATTAATACGCCCCCTCCCAACCGCCATCCTATTCAAACAGAGTTGCAAGTGTTCGATCCGGAGTTGGTGCGCGAAGCCATCGATTATGAGGTGTCGCGCGGAGGGCAGGTTTTCTTTGTGGCAAACCGGGTAACCGCGCTCCATGAGATTGAACTGATGATCCGCAGCCTCTGTCCCAAGGTGCAGACCATCTCTGCCCACGGACAGATGGAGGGCGAAAAGCTGGAGAAGATTATGCTCGATTTTATGGCCGGCGATTATGATGTGTTGGTCTCCACCTCGATTGTGGAGTCGGGGCTCGATGTGCCCAACGCCAACACCATGATTGTGTTGAATGCCCACTATTTCGGGCTGGCCGACCTTCACCAGTTGCGTGGCCGGGTGGGACGCTCCAACCGAAAAGCCTTCTGTTATCTCTTTACCCCCCCCGTTTCGGGTCTCACGCCCGAGGCCAGGCGCCGGCTTATGGCTATAGAGCAGTTTTCGGAGTTGGGAAGCGGCTTTCACATTGCCATGCAGGATCTCGACATCAGAGGCGCCGGTAACCTGGTGGGCGCCGAACAGAGTGGGTTCATTGCCGAAATGGGCTTCGAAACCTATCAGCGTATCTTGATGGAGGCCATGCAGGAGCTGCGCGACGAGGAGTTCTCCTCGCTCTTTGGCCCCGAAGCAGGGGAAGAGCCTGCCACATCTGCCGCATCAGACACTTCTGTTACCTCAGCTATAGCTGCCACATCTGGTGCTTTGCCGGCTGGTGTCGCATCTGCTGCTTTGCAGGCCGGTGCCGGGGTGCTGCGGCCATCCGAGCCGCTCCCCTCATTCTTATCGGCTTCGAGCCGGAGGCGAGAGGCATTCTTCTGGTCGTCCGACTGCCAGATCGACACCGATCTGGAACTGCTGCTGCCCGAGAGCTATGTGGCCAACGTCACAGAGCGAATCCGCCTTTACCGCGAGCTCGACACCATGAAAGATGAGGAGGCTCTGCTTCGGTTCAGAGAGGCATTGCTCGACAGGTTTGGTCAGCTGCCCGTCCCTGCCGATGAGTTGCTGGAGGTGGTACGTTTGCGATGGTTAGCGCAACAACTCGGTATAGAGCGCATTGTAATGAAAGGGGGGCGTATGGTTTGCGCCTTCATCCCCGATCCTCAATCCGCCTTCTACCAGTCGACGGCCTTTACCGCCGTGCTCGACTATGTGCGTACCCATCCCAAACAGGTTAGGATGAAAGAGGCAAAAGATAAACTTACCCTCACCACCGAACCGATTGCTCGCGTTGGAGAGGCCATTGCCTTTTGCCGGGCCATCCTGAAGGAGCCCTGCCCGGCCCCTCCTGGCGTGGCGAAAAATTCGAATTTCCGATTTGCAACTTTGCCGAAATAGTGTACATTTGCACCGCATAAGCCAAAACCACTGACCTATGGTGTAATGGTAGCACTTCAGATTTTGGTTCTGTCAGTCTAGGTTCGAATCCTGGTAGGTCAACAACTTTTTGCCCGAAAGAGGGTGTTTCTAAAGCGATTTGCTTTTGAAGCACCCTCTTTCTCTTTTGCGCGCCAGCGCACCAAAGCACTATCCCTCCGCGCTTGCGCGTATTTGTCATTTCGCGCGAAGCGCAGCACTTGAAGCGCGCCAGCGCTTCGAAGCTCTGGAGCACCTGCGCGCAGCGCATATTCACCATATACCCCCTTGCTAGCAGCACTTTATTTGTCCATTTGTGAAACATTCTTTCTTTGCAGTATTGCATACGATAAAAGTAATCTCTATTTTTCGAAAAGAATTATGAAGATTTACGCATGTGGCGCCTCAAAACCTGCTCTGTATGAAGCTCTCCTCTGTTTCTGGTCTCTCGCTTCTCCTCTTTTTCGTTGTTTCCGGGATCTTCTCTTCTCTTGCCACAGCCCAGGAATCTCCCCGTCTTCCCGCTGCTTTTACCCATCTATTTACACAGGAGATGGAACGGCAGATGCGTTATGCACCTGAGCAGATTCATCTCTTTACCGATCGTGAAGTCTATGCGGCGGGCGATACTATTTGGTTCTCCGGTTGGGTGCTGAATGATCAGACGCTCGAACCCACTACCCACAGCCGAAGGCTCTATGTGGATCTGATCAGCCCTGAACTTAAGGTGGTGCAGGATCTGGTGCTCGAACTCACTAGCGGAACCACGCACGGTTCGTTTGTTTTATCGGAAAACCAGCTCTCTGATGCTTTTTTTCAACTGAGGGCTTACACCCAGTGGTCGAGCCACTTCGATTCGACCTACTCCTATCACCGGATTCTTCCGGTGTGGCAGAAGGCTCCTTCGGACACCACGAATCAACAAGATGCTAATTATCAGATGATCCAGATAGGGGATCAAAACCGTTATGAGTTTCGCAGAATCCGCTCCAAAAAGGAGGGTGTGGAGGCTGTGGCAGATGACGGCACTTCCGAAAGCGACTCTTTGCCCATTTTCGATGTGGCTTTTCTGCCCGAAGGGGGCAGCTGGGTTGAGGGAATCCCCTGCCGTATGGCCTTTAAGGCGCTGGCTCCTGATGGTTACGGGGTGGAGGTCGAAGGTGATATCCTCGATCAGAATGATTCTGTGATCTTCTCCTTTCGGTCGGAGCATCTGGGGATGGGTTCTTTTCTGATTACCCCTCAGCCCGGAAAAAGCTATACAGCCCGACTTTTTACCGGCCAACGGGTAGAATTGCCGAAGCCGTTGAAATCGGGGGTAAGCCTGACAACAGAATTCAAACAGGGCCTAAAAAAAGATGGTTCGGCCGATACGCTCACGGCCACCATTACCCTTTCGCACGAGGAGGTCGACCCTGCACAAGTCCTCTATCTGGTGGTGCAGTCGCCGGGGATGCCATCCATAACCTATGCGCCGAAACGAGTAAGGAGCTCTATCCCGGTAAAGATCTCCGCCACAGAACTCCCGGGGGGTATCACCCGACTTACTCTCTATAACGAAAAGGCCGAACCCCTGGCCGAACGGCTCTGTTTTCTTCCTCTCAAACAGCAGAGACTCTCGGTGGAGGTGGAGCCCTCCATTGCGCTTGTCGATACCCCTGCCGACCTCTCCGGAGCACGGCTTGCTCTCAAACTGCAATCTAAACCGCTTCAGACCGGAACCTCTCTGCCCTCCTTGATGACGGAATCAGTTGCCGACACGCTCAATACGCCTTCAACCTTTTCTAAAAAGCACACAGAGGCCCCCTACATGCTGGTGGTGTCGGTTACTGATAGTCTTTATGCACCGTCCAATCCTTCGTCGGCTTCGCTGGTGAGCAGGATGCTTCTGCAGGGATTTCTGAAGGGAGAGGTGGAGGAGGCACACTACTACTTCTCGCATCCCTACGACTCTGTGGCCTCTGCACTTAATCTGGTGATGCTGACCCACGGTTGGAGAGGATTTCTGCAGAAACCCCGGCCCGGGGAGAGCGTGTTGGAAACATTCAAAGCCTCCGAGGAGGGATTTGGGATTTCGGGCCGGATTTCGGACATCTTCAATAGCCCTCTATCAAAACGGAAAATCTCCCTGTTGGTGCAAGGCGACCTCTGCTTTGCTAAAGATACCCGCACCAACGAAAACGGGTGGTTTGCATTTCCCGATCTGCCTCTGCGGGGAAGTTCAAAACTTACCCTCTTTTGCCATAACATGAATAATAAACTCCGCCGAATTAATGTGGGTTTCGAGCTGGATCCTCAAGCAGATCTGGAAAAGCCGCCAGTCTACGCACCCCGCCTCCCGCAACAGAGTATCGGGGTAATTTCTCTGCTTGAAAATTTCAGACAACAGAAGATCAGGGAACAGAACTTTCTCGATAGCCTAAAAAAAGTTCCCGGTATGTACTACATTGAAGAGGTGGCTGTCACTGCAAAACCCTACATAAAAAACTCCTACAACAAAAACGGACCCGGCAAAGCAGATCTGGTTCTCGACGAAAAGGCTATGGAAAAATTCGACCGTTTCAGTAATCTGTTGGAGGTACTCGAACATGAGGTTCCCGGCTTCAGAAAGGGTTATATCAGCCCGGACCAAGAGCATTTCAGCGAGGTGCCCAAAGACGACTATATTCCCCAATTTGTAATCGGAGTACGACCTGTAAACTTTTTATTCGATGGCGGGCCTTTTCCTCTCTATACCGGAGATCGATTCGCTCCAGAACTTGCTCGTGAAAACAGCCAAAGTGAATCTCGAAATAGAGCAGTTATCGCTAAACCGACTATGAGCCCTCAAGGTTTAGAGGATTATTTCGAATTCAGAGCCGCTCTGCTGCGCAACCTTTCGGTTTCGCAGTTGGCAGGTGTAGAGGTGATGGTCACTCCCGATAATGTATCCAGGTATGGTGTTACAGGCGTGAATGGCAATTCATCAACCGCTCCATTTTTGCCCGAACGCTTCGGGTTCGGGTGGAGAGTTACTCGCCCTCAGGCGTTGTGGGCTCGGACGAAGTATATCTGCCTGTGGGCAGGGAGAAGGGAACCTGGTAAAATTTGGCCCTCTGGGATCGATTTTACCGGAATTGCTTGCCCGGTTTTTGGCTCGTTGTGCGAAACTTGCTAAATTTGTAGCATGTCAGAGAGTTTTCTTAAGAGAAAGGATCATGCAGAATAGCAAGTTACAGGAGTTGGCCGATAAGTTGTATCAGGAAGGGTTGTCGAAGGGCCGCGAGCAGGCCGATGCTTTGGTGTCGCAGGCTAAAGAGGAGGCAGCCCGTATTGTGGAGAGCGCCCGAAAGGAGGCCTCCGATTTACTGGCGGAGGCAAATCTGGCCGCCGCTGAGGCCAAAAAGAACGCGGATACCGAAATCAAGATGGCTTTTCGCCAGTTGGAGTCCGAAGTTAAACTTCGGATTGCCGGGTTGATTGTGTCGAAAGCGCTTTCGGAGCCGGTTGCAAAGAGCATGCAGGATGTGGCTTTTGTGCAATCGCTCATTGCTGAGGCGGTTTCGGGTTTCAACCCTCGTGGAGAGGAGCCGGTTACACTTTCTGTGTTGCTTCCTGCCGAAAAACAGGCAGATTTCAAGGCTTTTGCCGAGGCTCAGACAGCCAAATCGCTGAAGGGCGGATTCGAAATCACTTTCGATAAACGGATTCATGCCGGTTTCAAGGTTGGCCTTAAAGATGAGCAGTATTATATCAGCTTTACCGATAAAGATTTTGAGAATCTCTTTGCCGCCTATTTGCGTCCTCATCTGAAACAGCTGTTGTTTGGAGGAGAGTAGTATGCCTGGGGATTACGCTTTTCTGGTTGCCGGGCTACCCGTTCTTTCGCTCGAAAATGAAACAAGAGGCTTCTCTTTTGTTCACCTGCGTAATGAGGTGAAGGAGCTTCTCAGTGACGAAGACAACCTCTTTTTAGCCTGGCTTTTTTATCCCGCCGATAACCGAAACCTGCTTCTTCGGCTTGCCAACAAAGAGGTGGAACCCGATATTACAGCCAACTTTTCGGCTGCCGAATTGGCCTCTTTTCAGGAAGAGCCCGCTTTGGCTCCTCCCTATATGGCCGATTTTCTGCGTATCCATCTTGCCAAAGAGGGCAGTGCCGAAGGTGATGCTGTTTCGGCACAGTTTGGCGATTGGCCCGAAATGCACCTTCTTACCCGCTTTTATGCTGCCGCTTCGGAAGTTTCGCACCCCTTTGTGAGGGAGTGGCTCGAATTTGACCGTGCGTTTCGCAATCTCTGTGCGGCTAAGGCGGCTCGCTTGTGGCAACGGCCGGCCGATTCCGATCTGGTGGGTGAGGGTTCCCTGGTAGAGTTGCTTTCGGGCAATAGCTCGTCCGAGCTGTTGTCGGCACCCGAAGAGGGGTGGATGCGCAGCCTGCTGGAGGCATTTTCGCTGAAATCGGCTATCGCACGTGAAAAGCAGTTTGATCTGATTCGCTGGCAGTGGCTCGATAACTATACGGCTTTTCATTACCTCGACGAGTATGTGGTTTTTGCGCACATGCTGAAGGCGGGTATCGTTGCGCGTTGGCTTCGACTCGATCCTGAAAGTGGTAAAGAGTTGTTTCGCAAAATGTTGGCTCAGACTCGAGGCGACTATCGCCTGGCCGATGCAATGGAATAAAATGATAATATCTGACTATAGATGAAAACCAAAGGAGAAGTATCCGGAATTATCTCAAATCTTGTGACGGTGGTTGTCGACGGACCAGTGGCCCAGAATGAGATTTGTTATATATTTCTGGGCGATGTAAAACTATTGGCCGAGGTGATTAAAGTTTCGGGCAACACCGCTTTCGTTCAGGTTTTCGAAAGCACGCGCGGGCTGAAAACCGGCGCGTTGGTGGAGTTCGAAAACCATATGCTGGAGGTATCGCTGGGTCCCGGCATCTTGTCGCGTAATTACGATGGTTTGCAGAATAACCTGGAATCGATGGAGGGGCTCTTTCTGAAGAGAGGCCAATATACCGATCCGCTCGATCGCCAGGCCCGATGGGATTTTACCCCTCTCGCCAAGGTGGGGAGTCTGGTTCAGGCTGCCGACTGGTTAGGGGAGGTGCCCGAAAACTGGCTTTCGCACAAAATCATGGTACCCTTCTCCTTTAAGGGAGAATGGAGCGTGAAGTGGATTGCCCCGGCAGGCAGCTATACCATTACCGATACCATTGCACGGCTTGTCGATGCCGACGGAAACGAAAAGGAGGTGGCTATGATGCAGAAATGGCCCGTAAAAAGGGCTATTACCACCTATAAAGAGAAGCCCCGTCCTTATAAAATCATGGAGACGGGAGTAAGGGTTATCGACACCTTTAATCCGATTGCCGAGGGGGGTACCGGTTTTATTCCCGGCCCGTTTGGTTGCGGGAAAACGGTATTGCAGCACTCCCTGGCCCGCCAGGCCGAGGCCGATATGATTATTGTGGCTGCCTGCGGCGAACGGGCCAATGAGGTGGTCGAAATTTTTACCGATTTTCCTAAGCTCGACGACCCTCGTACAGGCCGGAAGCTGATGGAGAGAACCACCATTATTTGTAACACCTCTAATATGCCTGTTTCGGCCCGCGAAGCTTCGGTCTACACCGCAATGACGCTTGCCGAATACTATCGTAATATGGGGCTTCGGGTGCTGTTGCTGGCCGACTCCACCTCCCGTTGGGCTCAGGCGCTGCGCGAAATGTCTAACCGGCTTGAGGAGCTTCCGGGTGCCGACGCTTTTCCTATGGATCTCTCGGCCATCATCTCCAATTTCTATGCCCGTGCCGGTGTGGTAAAACTGAATAACGGGAAAACCGGATCGGTCACCTTTATCGGTACGGTTTCGCCTGCCGGTGGAAATCTGAAAGAGCCGGTTACGGAATCGACCAAAAAGGCTGCCCGCTGCTTTTATGCGCTCTCTCAGGGTCGTGCCGACAGCAAACGCTATCCCGCCATCGATCCCATAGACAGTTACTCTAAATATCTGGAGTATCCCGAAATCATGCAATACCTCAATGGTCGTATCGATCCGGAATGGACGCATAAGGTGGCCGAAGGACGCAATATCATGTTGCGGGGGCGTGAGTCGGCCGAACAGATTAATATTCTGGGTGATGATGGGGTACCGGTCGAATACCACGATCGCTTCTGGAAACTGGAACTCATCGATTTTGTGATTCTGCAGCAGGATGCCTTCGACGATATCGACGCCAGCACCTCTTTAGAGCGGCAACAATTTATGTTCGATTATGTGTTGGCGATTTGCCGTTCTAACTATCTGTTCGAGACGTTCGAACGCTGTGCCACTTTCTACAAATCGGTTATCAATCTGTTGCGTCAGATGAACTACTCCGAGTTTAAAGGGGAGACTTTTGCATCGTATCAGAAGGAGTTAGAGGCGTTGTTAGCAAAAAATTCAAAAGCCTGATCTCCGGCATCATTTCAAAGAAGCAAGCTATGGAAACACAAGCGTTTCAGAAGATATACACACAACTGCAGGCCATAACTAAGGCAACCGTCTCGCTTCAGGCAAAGGGCGTAATGGCCGAAGAGTTGGCCATGGTGGGCGACCGTCTGGCTCAGGTGGTCAAGATCAAGGGCGATCTCATTACGCTTCAAGTCTTTTCGGGTACCGAGGGGATTGCCACCGATACAGAGGTTCTCTTTTTCGGGAAACCCCCTACCTTAAAGGTGAGCGACGATCTGGCCGGTCGGTTTTTCGATGCCTATGGAAATCCGCTGGGAGGCGGAGTTGCTCCCGAGGGCGAAGAGCGGGAGATTGGCGGGCCTTCCGTGAATCCCTTTCGGCGTCGGCAGCCTTCGGAGTTTATTCCTACCGGCATTGCCGGTATCGATTTGAACAATGCCCTGGTGTCGGGTCAGAAGATTCCCTTCTTTGCCGATCCCGATCAACCCTATAATGAGGTGATGGCCATGGTGGCGCTCCGGGCTAAGGTCGACAAGATTATTTTGGGCGGAATGGGGCTCTCGAACGACGATTACCTCTTTTTTAAACAGACTTTCGAGAATGCGGGTGCACTCAACCGGATTATCAGTTTTGTGAATACCACCGATAACCCTCCTGTAGAACGGTTGCTGGTGCCTGATATGGCACTTACCGCCGCTGAGTATTTTGCGGTCGATAAAAATGAGAAGGTGTTGGTGTTGCTAACCGATATGACCCTCTATGCCGATGCCCTCAGTATTGTGTCGAACCGTATGGATCAGATTCCCTCGAAAGATTCCATGCCGGGGTCGCTTTATTCCGACCTGGCCAAAATATATGAGAAAGCTGTGCAATTCCCCGAAGGTGGTTCTATTACCATCATCGCG
>JBFWIG010000013.1:0-16161 GCA_050256115.1 Bacteroidales bacterium
AATTGTTTCTCTCTTTTACAATTACAGATAAGGTTTTGCGTTTTTGGTGATTCAAAAATCAGGGTCGCTTTACCTTTGCGATGCGTATGAAGTAAGAAAACGTTGCTGCTAACCCATTAAATTGAATGGTATGAAAAACATGTTATTGTATGTAGGGGTATTGCTCTTTGGCACCCTTAGTGTCTCTTGTTCAAAAGATGAAGATTCCGGCAGCGTGGCTTCGAATGCTGTGGTAGGTTCTACCATCTCCTCAGTCTCCTCGAGCGCCGGCGTCAGTAATATCGAGGGAATCGTTACCTCGGTTACCGACGGGGTTTCAAGTTATGCCATTACCGCGACAGTTACCAATCCCACGGTTATTGCTGTGTTAGAGGATATGTCGGGTGTTGCTGTTAGTGGAAACACCGTTTCGATGGCCAGCTTACGTCTGAAAGTGACCACAAAGGGAATTGAGGCTGTCTCGGGTTTCGAGCCGGGCGTTATCGTGAAATACAGCGACGGAGTTGGGAAGCGCTATCCCATTAACGGGACCAATCGTTACCGCGAGGTGGTTAGCAAGTCGACCGAGAACGACTTTATGTGGTATGGCTTTATGCAGATTAAGGTGATGGAGGTTGTGGAGAGCGAAAGCGCCATTGAAGGGATTAAATCTATCACCTATTGGTGTAACCACGCTTTTGGAATGGTGGCCATTAAGGTCACTTTCGATGACGACACCTGGGGAAGATGGCTTTTGAACGGCATGGCCCCGGTTGATACAGAGTAATAGACCGTTTGTTATTGGCCTTTTGGCTTACTGAGGGTGTCCCGTGGGGCACCCTCAGTTTTTTTGCCGCAAAGCCAAAGGGTTACCAAGGCCCTTTAATCAGGCTCCCTTGCTCTTCGTCGTTTTCGATGCGCAGGTAGATGTCAATCTCCTGTTGCATCTCCTCCACATGCGAGATGATGCCAATCATGCGGTTTTCGTGTCGTAGCGATTTGAGTGTCTCGAAAACCTGAACAAACGACTCTTTATCGAGCGATCCGAAACCCTCGTCTAAAAAGAAGAAGTTTCGTCCATTGGCCGACATTGCTCTGAGGTTATCGGCCAAAGCCAATGCCAGCGAGAGAGAGGCCTGAAAAATTTGCCCTCCCGAGAGGGTTTTTACGCTTCGCACCTTGCCGCCATTGAGATAGTCGCGGACCAGAAAGCTGTTGTCGGAGGCCATCTCAAGTCGCAGGCGTTGACGTGTCAGGCGGAAGAATCGTTCGTTGGCCGCCAAACAGAGATTTTGCAGGTAGACCGACGACACGTAATTCACAAATTTACTGCCTCTGAAAAGTTCTCTGAGCAGTTGAAGATTTTTGCCCCTCTCAGAGATTCGGGTCAGCTCCGACTCTA
Organism: Bacteroidales bacterium; assembly: GCA_050256115.1. Taxonomy (GTDB): domain Bacteria; phylum Bacteroidota; class Bacteroidia; order Bacteroidales; family UBA4181; genus JAQVSH01. The sequence continues at coordinate 1,382 of JBFWIG010000013.1, forward strand.
GCTGCCGGCGATGCGTTAACGCCTCCTCCATTTTTTTAAGGCGATGTGAGAGTTCTCCCGATTCACGGTTCATTCGCAGTAGGGCCTCCTCCTGTTCGAGCAGCTGTGCCGAAACCTTGTCGTGTTCTTCTTTTCGGTAGGTCTCTCCATTCTTTTCGGCCTGCAGTTGCGCCCATTGCAGTTCGGATTCGCTCTGGCGGTGCCGGAACTGTTGAAGTGCCTCTTTTTCTGTTACCGGGTTGATGGGGCGGCGAAGAATGGCTTCAACTTCATCTCTGGAGCTGTAAGAGGAGTGAGAGAGGGTTTCAAGGAGTTGCCGCTCAAGCTGATGCAACGTCTCCTCTTCCTGTTTTCGTGTCTGGTCCAGGATCTCCTGTTTCCCCCGAAGCGTGCCTTGTTGATTATCCAGATCTGAGAGCTCTGACCGTAGCTTTGTATAGCTTGTATCCAGGGTAGCCAGTCGGCTTTTCAGTGACTGTGATACCTCGCGCAATTGCTCCGGGTCCATCTGTTGGTACTCTTTGGCATTGAGAACAACAAACCGATGTTCCAGGCTCTCAATGCGGGTTTGGCATACGGTGAGCTCCTGCTGCAGCTGGTTGACCCCTGCCTGATAGCGCTCCCTTTGCTGAAGCAGCTCCTTAAGGTGCAGCCGTTTCTCCTGGAGCAGCCTGTCGTTACTTGCAAGGGTTTGTTCCAGTATATCGGCCTCTTCCATAGCTCTCTGCAAGGCCAGCTCTGTATGCCATGGTGCCCAACTAAAACTATTTTGGTGTGCCGCCCGGGCATCGTTACATTCGCGAACCTTTTCTTCCAGACGGTCTCGGCGCTCTGTAAGCCTGATGGCCTCCCTCTCCCTTTCTGCCATATGGGCAATCAGGGTACGAAGTTGTTCCAGTGTATCTTCTGTAGAGAGAAGTTTCTCCTGCAACGTTTTGTCGGGATGTAACCTATTATTGCTATCTGACAATCCGGGGTGGTGGAACGAGCCGCATAAGGGGCAGGGTTCACCCTCCTTCAGGGTCAGGGCATAGGTAGCCAACTGCGCCTGGCTCTTTTGCGCTTCTATCTGGCTTAGAACGATATCGCGTAACTCTTTGGTGGCTTCGAACCGTTTTTTGAGTTGCTCCCGGATTCTGTTTACCCATTGGGGCAGTTTAGAAACTATTTCTGGAGAGGTGGGCGGGAGATCCCATTCGGAAGGTGCGTTGAAAACGATTTGTGTTACTGTTTTTCCTAAAGTAGCCTCTTCGTCGTGATGCTGGTGTAAGGTTTCTGTTGCCTCCTTCCATTGATGGGCAAGCAGCTGCAATTTCGAATACCCCTCTTTTACGGCCATTAACCGTGCCCTGTCGGGCAGAGCTGATTTATGCCCGAGTTGCTCCTTCTCTAAGGCGTCAATAGATTTTTCGCTTATTTCAACGGCCCCGCTTGCCTCCTGAACAACGCCCATCCCTTTAGAAATACGCCCTTCGAGGGTAGAGCTGAGGGTAAGAAGCCGGTTCCGTTCAATGGCCAATTCCAGTTCATTTGCTCTGGCGGCCAGTTGTTCTCTTTGGTCGTATTCGGGTTGCAGCTTTCCAAGCGCTTCATAAGCCTCTGCCCGTTTAAGAGAAATCGCTTCCAGTTGCCGGTTAACCATCGCGAGCTCCTCACTAAAATGGGTGCCTCTCTTTTGGCTGGCCTCGATGGACTGCAGAAGTGGCCGAAAGTGTAACCGACAATCTTCGTATTCCGAGAGTCTGAGCTCTCTTTGGCAGATGGACGGCTCTTCCGCTTTTAGCGTTGCAATTCTTTGGGAGAGCACAATCTCCCTGGCTGCCAGTTGGCCCAGTCGTTCCAGGTTGGCGTGTGTTATGCGTAACTGATCGAGTGTGCTTTTTGTCTTTTTTACAGCCTCCTGTAATCGGGCAGAGGCCTCCTTAAGCTGCGCTTCCATTTCCGGGGTGGCCTCAGAGAGTTGTAATAACTGCCCTTCCAGTCGGTCTAAAACTGCCCGATTTCTGCTTTCGAGCTGAGCGGTTTTCCCAAAGAGTTCATAGCGCGACAAACCGAATAGCTCCTGCATCATCTGTGTTCGCTCTTTGTTCCCCAGTTGCAAGAACTCCTGAAAACGTCCCTGGGGGATGATTACGGTTCGTTTAAAGTTATCGTAACTAAGTCCGATTACCTTTTCCGGTTCATCTTCGGGCACCGGTATCCACTCTTCGTTATCTTGCCGATATACTGTGCGGTCGAGTTTTTTTACCTCTTCGAAATTCTTGCTGTTTCGCCGTCCTTTTACCACCGACATATATCTGCAGTTATCGGGTCCGGCCTCGAAGATGAACTCAATAAACAGCTCGTCGCTGCGAAGGTTCATCATATTATAGTTCCGGTTGTCGCCCGATAGATTAAGCCGGTCGGTTTTTCCGTACAGCGCAAAGGTGATGGCCTCGAGCAGTGTGGATTTTCCGCAACCTACAGGGCCGAAGATACCAAAGATGCCCGCGGCCGATAGCGGTTCGAAGTGAATGGTTTGTGCTGCCTGGTAAGAGTAGAGGCCCTGAAGGGTGAGTGATATCGGTATCATGATTCTGCCTCCTCTGCCAGGATTTCGTGAAATAGCGTCATGATTTCATCGTTGGGAGCTATCCCTTTTTGCGCAGTGAAGAAGTCGGAAAAGAGCGAGGCAATGGGTTGCGTCAGGTCAATTTCGGCAGTGCGTGCAGAAGTGTCGTGGTCGGCACCTTTCACCTCAGGGATAAGGGTTACAATACCCGGATGGGCATTGAGCAGCTCTTTTCTCTGGCGGGCAGTAAGGTATGTTTCGGTGGCCAGCGTGAGCTCAACCAGCGCATCGTTGTGTTGGCCAAGCCATTCTAAAGCCTCCTCAACGCCTTCGGCTCTCATGCGCAACAGTGCTCTTCCCCGGTGAAGTTGGAGCGGTTGAATACGCGCCTTACTATCGGGTTCGGCCTCAATGAGTATTACGTATTTCTGTTGGCCGGCCTCAGCAAAACTGTAAGAGAGAGGGCTTCCTGAATAGGCCACCGTTCCGCCCGCCCCCGAAATCTGTTGCATACGGTGTAGGTGGCCCAGTGCGGTATATTGGATTTGCGGAGGGATATCGGATGTGTAGAATGCTTGTGCACCCCCTACATATAAGATAGGCTTCTCCTCTTCGGGCTCTTCGGGCAGTACATCGCCGGGTGCAGTAAAGAGCAGGTGGGCCAGTAGGAGATTTACTCCGTCGGGGGTACAATAACTGTCGGCCAACTCTCGCCACGAAGAGGCCATGGCTTCGCGCAACGCCAGTTCGGTATCGGTAATGCCAAGGAAACGTTTGAGCCGAATCTCATTAGCATAGGGGGTGAGAAGAATTCGGAGAGGATAGGAGAGTTGGGGCAGTTGCAATTCTATAAAGCCCGGGGCACTTCTGAGAAGGGCCAGGCCATTTTCTAACGCATAAGGGGTGATTTGCAGGGTGGGATAACCGGCAAACAAGATGCCGCAGGCTCGAGCCAACGGATCCGGAGCCTCAATTCGCTCGGGCGAATCGTGGTTGCCCGCGATGGCCACAACCGCTCTCCGCCCATTGTCGGAGAGTTGTTTAACTGTTTTATAAAAGAGCTCGGTGGCTTCGGCCGGAGGGTTGTAAGTGTCGAAGAGATCGCCTGCGATAATCACAACATCTACCTGTTCCTGTTGAGCCAGAAGGCAGATCTCATCCAGCACCTCTAGTTGATCGGCCATGCGCGAAAAGTCATCGAGCCGCTTTCCGAGGTGCCAGTCGGAGGTATGGAGAATTTTCATGTGATCCGTTTTTCAGACCCACTAAAGTAGGTAAAAATTACTCTCCAAAGAGGATGTAAACCGGGCTTTCGGTTACAGTGAGTTCTATTTTCTTGTCGCTCACCACTCTCCAATCTGTTGGGGAAACACTCACTGATTTGGTGGCCATAGCCTCCAGTTTCACCGGATTACCCGGAAGTTGGCTCAGAATGACCCTTGCCTGCCTGGGATGGTGTTCTGTTTTGCGATGGGTTTGGCTTCCGGTGGGCGACCAAGCCACCCAGATTTTTTTATCGGGTTGCGATCCATGTGTAAATTCTGAGATGGCAATCGGCTGTTGACTGGCGTTATCAGAGAGTATTTCCGCCTGATTGGCCGAAATACTCTTTGAGAAACGGTACTCTCCCAGCAAGGTGTAGAGTTGTTTAACAGCCCAGAACGACATTTTGGGTGTGAAGTGTCGGGTGAGCCCCGATGAGGCGTGCACCCCCGGCTCATCGTTGTCGTTGTAAAAGAAGAGATAGGCTCTCTCTACATCGCGTTTTGCAAATGCTAAAAGGCTCCTTACCAGGTATTGTGCCTGTTGTCGGTCTGTGTTACCCTGCCAGTCGAGTTTCAGGCTCCAATCCTTCCGTTTTTCCATCGCCTCGGGCGTACAGGCATCGTATCCAAACTCAGTGATCCAGATCTCCTTTCCCGGAGCAAAACGATTGCGCCATTCAATGGCCTCATCTACCACTTTCATATAGGCTACGGTTGTATCTTCCGGGAAGGTTCTATTCCAGGGGCTCTCATTAGGACGGGTTCGTTCGATGGTGGCATAGGTATGCAGATTAATCACATCGTATAAAGGGAGCAGTTGCGTATCCGCGTATAGAATTCGCAAATCCTGTGCATAATCGTCGCCGTTACGTGCCTGAACCGCAGGTGTTACAATCTTTACCAAAGGGTCGCCCGCGCGGATTCCCGAGGCCATCTGTACAAAGAGTGTTTTGAAGCTATCGGCTTGAAAGCGCGAACCCGGCTCATTTCCTATTTCGATAGAGGTACAGAGTTTATTATGGCCCGAGGGGCCAAAATAGCCGGCCAGTGCCTTTCCGTATTCGAAGGTCCATGTTTCCTGACCTGCCCAATAGGTATGATAATTGGGCGTGGGAGGTTCGAATCCCGAAAACTGTACCGATATGTCGGTTTCGAATCCTGCACGTTTCCAGGGCCCGTATAAGTCGGTTTCCCAATTCACATAATTGGCGCATACCGGAATCGTAATCGGGTTGCCCGGTTTCTTAACATCCCAGTTTACATTGTGGTAATTCCTCACCATCCGGCAAAGCTGCCCATAGAGTTCGGGTTTAAACGTGAAGTGTCCGTTTATTCCTATAAACTCTTTCATGAGGGGTTTCTTTGGCTCTTCTTCTTTTTGTACTCCCCACAAAAGGGAGGGCATCATCAGGGAAGCAAACAGTAGCAGTCCGAAAACGCCCGCCTGATGCAGCCTTAAAAAGAGGCGTCGGGCGGCAACGGAGATGAGATTGATTGTGCTTTGCATGGGCAATCCGTCAAGAGAAAGTAAGCCTAAAGATATACATAATCCGATGGCTCCGTGAAAAAAGTGTTTCTAATAGAAAAAGTTTCCATTGGAAAATTTGTATGTTGGAAATAATTCCCTATCTTTGCACCGAAAATCAAATCAATACGTATTGCTGCGTTATGGAAAGTATTTGTCGGATTCGCGATGTTTACAAGTCTCTCAATGAGTTTGAGGGAGCGTTTCAGCGCGTTCACGGCCTGAGTATCAACGAGGCTATGGTTTTGTGCAGCCTGTCGGAGGCTCCCCGGTCGTCGGGCGAGATTGCCGATTATACCGCGATGCTCGTTTCGCACGCTTCGAAGGTGATTCGTGCCGTAGAGGAGAAGGGTTATATTTCGCGTCGGCTTGGCGAAAAGGATCGTCGTCAGATGTACTTTCGCCTCTCACCTGCCGGCCTCGAAAAGCTCCGTGAAATGAAGTGTAATCTGGTACCTATTCCGTCGCTTTTACTCCCGTTATTCGAACACTCCTGTATGCAGGAGATCCACCCGTCTCATCAAATACCCCAATCCGTATGATTCAGAAAACTCTATTAGCCCTGGCGGTACTATTTACGCTGAGCGGATGCTCGGTTCAGGCTGCCGAAAATGAAGAGAAAAAAAACGCAACCGTAAAAACAACTAAATCAGATAAAACTATGGGAACCATCCATTTAACAAAAGCAGAATTCTTAGAAAAAGTGTTCGATTTTGAATCGAACCCCACCGAATGGAAGTACAACGGCGAGATCCCTGCCATTGTCGATTTCTACGCTTCGTGGTGCGGCCCCTGCCGAACCATTGCCCCAATCCTGGAAGAGCTGGCAAAAGAGTACGACGGGAAAGTACATATTTATAAGGTAGATACCGAAGCGGAGCCCGAACTGGCTGCAGCCTTTGGCATCCAGAGCATCCCCTCTATTCTCTTTATTCCGATGAAGGGTCAGCCGCAGATGGCAAAGGGAGCTCTACCCAAAGCCAGCTTTAAGAAGGCCATTGACGAACTCCTTTTAGAAAGCAAATAAATAGAACCCTCTTTTTGAACAGAGCCGCCTCAGAAGAACGTTTCGTTCGGCCGGGGCGGCTCTGTTATATTAATAGGACGCTTCGCGCTGTCGGGCCTTCTCCATCCATGCGGGCACCATGGTTTCGAGGAATTGCCGCTTTTCGGCATGTAGCTTTTCCATATCGAGGCCGATATATTGCTGTGCCTTGGCTTTGGTAGAGATATCGGGCATCTCCACCTCGCGGTTGAAACCCAAATCTGCCAAAACCCGGGCCAGTTTCAGCCTTGCCTCCTGTGTTTTGGCAATGGCCGAAGAGACAATTCTGCCTGTTTCGACCGGCGCATGAAATGATCCGCCGTGACTGGCCACCGAATAGTCCCAACGCCACTGCGCATGGCGTATATCTGCAAGAATCGGGTTCATCTGCGTTTCGGTTGCTCCTTTATCCCAGGCTGCTTTGGCTTCGACATGTACCTTAGCCAACAGATTCTGCAGAATGGCCACATTTTCGCTGATTTTGCTCTGTCGCGACTCCACATCGGCAATCAATTTCGGGGTCTCTTCGCGGTGACATACCTGGCAGGAGTTGGCCACGTTATTCAGAGGGCTCTGGATGTGGTGGTCGGTAAATTTTACACCCCCTTCGCTCTTATAGGGCATATGACAGTCGGCGCATGAAACCCCGCGGTTGGCATGGACGCCGGTAAGATAGAGTTCGTAATCGGGGTGTTGTGCTTTCAGCATAGGGGTTCGGCTTAACTGATGGGTCCAGTCGGAAAAGGCAATCGTGTCGTAGTAGCTCTCCATATCTTCCACGGTCATACCCCTATCCCAGGGAAGGGTCAGATATTGAACCCCTTCAATTTTTTGTTTGTCGAAATAGTACTCTACATGGCATTGGGCACAAACCAACGAACGCATCTCCTGGTGTGTTGCCGAACCGATAGCCTTTCCCTGGCGGTCGAAAGCTTCGATAAGTGCCGGCCGTGAAATGCGCAGTTTCATGGTGTTGACATCGTGGCAGTCGGCACACCCAATGTGATTCACCACCTCGGGGCCCTTCTCTTCCCAGTTTCCTTTGTAAAATTCCGCAATGCCCATCTCATTCATCAGCCGCGGCACATCGGGGCTTTTACAGCTCCAGCAGGTGTTGGGCATGGGGCTGGGAACTCCGTTTGCAGGGGCTCCGGTTCGCAAAATATTTCGCACATCCTCCACCGCATAGTAGTGCCCTCTCCCCTGGTTGTACGCTTTTGAGAAGGCATATCCGGCCCAGAGTATCACCAGCGAAGGATCCTCTTCCAGTTCGTCTATCATGGCCGATCCGTTATATTTACTCCGGAAGGAGGTGTCGGCAGTACGCATATACGATTCGTACTCTCTGGGGAAATTTTCGCCCCACTTTTCGTTTCGCGGCTCAAATTGCGAAAACGCATTTTGGGGCGCATAGGCATAGAGGGCCTCACTGCGCCGCTCCACGATACTCGATGCCAGTAATCCCAGAAAGAAGACCAATATCATGGTTCCTACAAACAGCACCCACCCTTTCCAGGGCTTTTCCTTGATTTGTTCTCCAAGTGACTTCATCTTCTATTCCTTTGTTTGTGTGTTGTATAATGCCCTCTTCAACCACTCGGGCACCGGGCTTTCTGGCAGTGGTACTTTGGCGTTGGGTGTACTCGACAAACTCCTGACCCTCCCATGCGGCACCTCCCGATGGCACTCCCAACAGGTGCGATCGGTACGATTAGCGTGAAAGCCGGGGTCGATGGTGTTGATCTTACTATCGGTAATCAGATTGCTGTGGCAACGGATGCAGTTTTGCTGTACCACCCGCTTCCCCGCCGGCTGAATATGAATAACCTGGGCTTCGGCTCGTAAGGCGAATAACGTGGCATGCCGTGATCCGTCTTTTGCCTTGAAGTAGTATTTGTTAACTACGTTATTATGCGGCACATGGCAATCGATGCAGTGCGACCGTTCGCGGTGCGAACTGTGCATCCAGGTGGCATATTGTGGAGCCATGATATGGCAATTCACACAGGTTTGGGGCTTATCTGAAAGATAGGAGTGTGCTTTCGAAATGTAAACCAGGAAGAGCAACAGTCCCGATAGGATGGCCATACCAGTAATGGCCTCGAACTGCCATTTGGGCGGGGGCATTATCTTTTTTAGCAGTTCTGTGATCTTCGAGATCATAATCTTCACGATGTAACTTTGATTACACTTTTCCCGTCCGGATGTTCGTATCCTTGTTTTGTATAAATTTAGCACAGAATTTATGAATAGCGAATTATCCCGGCGCTTTTTGCTGCGATTCTTACAAAACTTTTTTAATACCCCCATCTTATGAGCGAATTGATAAATAATGCCAGGTACAGGAAAGAGAAGTTGAAAGCGTTAATCCTGCAGTTACACGAGGGCGTTTCGCCCGATATGGTACGCCTCCGTTTAATGGAAACGCTTCAACATATTCCCTATGGCGAGGTGGTAGAGGTGGAGCAGGAGCTCATCTCAGAGGGGCTCCCCGAGTCGGAGGTTTTGCAACTCTGCGATATCCATGGCGCCGTTCTGGAGGGCAATGTCGATCTGAGTGGCGCTAAACAGATTCCCGAGGGGCATCCGGTAGATCTCTTCAAGAAGGAGAATTTCGAGATAGACAAAGCGGTTACCAGGGCCCGTCGCCAATTGGAGGCTATAGGCACCTTAGCCGATTCTGAGTTTTCTGACTATCTCTTTACCCTGCAGGGCACTTTCCATCTGTTGATGGATATCGATAAGCATTATCAACGGAAAGAGTACCTGCTATTTCCGTACCTCGAGAAGAACGATGTAACCGGCCCTCCCAAGGTGATGTGGGGCAAACACGACGAGATTCGCGATCAGTTAAAGGGTTGCATTGCTTTGCTAAAGGATAAAAGCCTTACCCGTATCGATCTGCTCGATGCCCTCCATCTGCTCTTTTATCCCGCTCTTCGCGCTATCTCCGATATGATTAAGAAAGAGGAGGAGATTCTTTTTCCAATGAGCATGGATCTGCTTACCACCGAAGAGTGGTGGGCTGTTTATAAACAGACCCCGGAATTCGGTTACTGTTTGTACGATCCGGAAGTAGCCTGGAAACCCGAGGGGATGAGCAGTGATGCCGATGAAGCAGGAGTGGCCTCCGATGGTTTGATCCAACTTCCTTCGGGCAGCTTTACCGCAAAAGAGATCATGGCTATCCTTAACAGCGTACCTTTCGACATGACCTTTGTAGACCGCAACGACAAGGTGAAATATTTTACGCAGGGTCGTGAGCGGATCTTTGTGCGGAATCGCTCCATTATTAACCGCGATGTGCGCCTCTGCCATCCTCCGGGGAGCACCCATATTGTAGAGAAAATTCTCGAGGATTTTAAGTCGGGTAAGGCTTCGCACGCCCCCTTCTGGATTCAAATGAGAGGCAAATTCATTAAAATAGAGTACTTTGCCCTACGAAGTGAAGAGGGAGAGTATCTGGGTACCCTCGAAGTTTCGCAGGATCTTACCGAAAACCGTGCACTGGAGGGCGAACGTCGAATTTTATCGTATACCGACAATAATCTATAGCGTATGGAGTTGCTTATCATTACCCCGAAAACCAAGATTTTCGATCTGCTTCAGGCCTATCCCCGGCTCGAAGCTCTGTTAATTGAGGTTGCTCCGCAATTCAGCAAATTGAGGAACCCGGTGTTGCGAAATACCATTGCCAAGATAACCACCTTAAGTCAGGCGGCGGTAATCGGGGGGTTGAAGGTTGATGTGCTGGTTAATCGACTGCGCGCTGAAGTGGGTCAATCGACGGTCGACACCCTGTTGGCCGATGGGGGGAACTACAATACCACCCAACCAGATTGGTTTCAGGATCAGCTGATTGTGCGGTCTATCGCTATTGCCGGCATGCTTGAGGCCGGGGAGCAGCCGGTGCACGAAGTGCTCGGAGCCCTTCATAAGCTGGAGGCAGGGCAGATTTTGCAGGTTACTGCCCCTTTTATTCCGGCACCCCTGCTGGATAAATCGTTGAGTATGGGTTGCAGACATTGGGTGCATGCCCAAAACGATACATCGTTCGAAATCTATTTTTCCAAATAACGCGCTATGTCGGAATTTACCCACACTCGCCAGGATCGGCTTGCCAAATTGATGGAGGTGGCAAAGATGCTTCTGGAAACCGGTAATGCTCACCCCTTTATCGTGGAGAACCGCGCTTTTATCGACACGGTACTCCCCTCCGACTTTATTGCTCTCTTTGATGAGGTGGTAAAGGGAGGATACCCTATGCACCAGATTAAAGGGGTTGTCAATAAAATGTTGAACATTTTTCACAAGCCGATTGCAGCTTACCGGGGGCTTACGCCCGAACCCCACTCTTTCTTGGGAGTGTTGGCACTGAACAACCTACAAATGGAGGCGCTGCTCAATGAGATCCGGCCCCTGTTTAAAGCGCTCATTAAGGATCCGAAAAATGCCGAACTGCAATCTTCGCTGATCTTGAAATTCGAAAAGCTGGAGCGTTTTATAGCCCACTATACCATCAAAGAGAATGTGCTTTTCCCGATTCTGGAAGCGCACTGGCCCGATTACCGTTGCCTGCAGATTATGTGGTCGTTTCACGATGATATCAGACGAAATCTCACCTCGGCTATTTCGCTGTTACGAGAGGGTATTCCGGATATGTCGGTGTTTAATCGCTCTGTTGGGGATATCTTTTTCCAAATGCTGGCCATTCGTTTTCGGGAGGAGCGAATCCTCTTTCCGGAGATACTCTCTACCGTTGCTCCCTCTGTGCTCGACAGCATGAATCGGGAGGCCGATGCCATGGGTTATCCCTATGTGCAACCCGATATAAAAGCGGAGCATCAACCGGAAGCTGAGGTGGCCGGAGGGCTGGTTGATCTGGGAACCGGAAACCTTTTGCCGGAGCAGATTGCGCTCATATTTAATCATCTGCCGGTAGACATCACCTTTGTAGACGAGCACAACAAAGTCTGCTACTTTTCGGCGCCCCAAAAGCGAATTTTTCCCCGTACCGTGGCTATCATCGGACGGCAGGTGAACAACTGCCATCCGCCCGAGAGTGTACATGTGGTAGAGCAGATTGTAGAGTCATTCCGACGTGGAGAGAAGGAGCATGCCGATTTTTGGATCCGTATGCGGGGCGAAGTAATCTACATCCGTTACTTTGCTGTTCGCGATAGTCAGCGCCTCTACAAAGGGGTACTGGAAGTTTCGCAGGAGGTAAGCGCTATTCAGGCCCTCGAAGGGGAGAAAAGATTGCTCGACTGGTAGGTTCCTAACCTGTCGTTACGCTGCGCCAGCACTCTTTCTATAGGCTATCGGCGCAGCAGTTTACGGGTATAGCTTTTCCCGCCGGTAACAAACCTGAGAATATAGTAAGGGTGGTTGTAAAGAGAAAGATCTATTAGTATTCGCGCCTGACCGCCCTCATATCTCTTAAGCAGCTTCCCCTGTGGGCTATAGAGGCTATAGGTCTCAATGAGCTGAGGCGAGGAGAGAGTTACATAGTCGTTAAACGGATTGGGAAACACCGAAATCCGTGAGGGGTCTTCGGGTTCGGCTGGTGCTGTACGTTGGCGTGTGATGGCAATTTCGAGCAGATAGGAGCCGATGTATCGCGGCGAAGCGGGCCAGGCCCGAATATAAGCCGGGGTGTTGCCCGAAATAATAAATTCGTCGGAGGGGGTATCGTCGATTATCTGCGACCAATTGATGCCATCGGTCGAAAGCGTAAAACAGGCATCGGCCACAAACTCTTTGTCGGTGGTATTGTATATCCGGTCGTGAATTACCACCCTTCCCCTGTACTCGTACCCCGCTTCGAGGGTCAGACAATAGTAATCACTGTCGTTCTCGTTGTGAAAGTTCGATCCGGGAGTATGCACAACCGCTTTGTTCGAGGTATAAAGCACTGGCAGCAGCCAGGCGCTCTCTAGTGAGTCGTTGATTTCATAACGGTCGGCAACAGGGGGCGGCTCCTGCAAGCGAATTGCCACGGGATGAGGCGCATCTGTCGAGGAACCCAGCAGTTCCCAGCCGGCTCCGTCGCGTTTGTACATAACCTTGAGGAGGTAACTACCCGGTTCGAGCGGGATATGTCCGTTCGAAAAGTGCAGGCTGTCGGGGAATCGACTGTGAGGGGGCAAGACGAGCTCCTTTTTCTCTTCGACGGTGGCAATGAATTCTCCCTTACGGGTATAGACCGAAAGGGAGAGAGAGCCCCGGAAAAAGTTTTCGGAGAGGTTCTCTACGTTGAGCCATACCGACAGGGTACTATCGGCAAGAGGAGGTACGGAGGAGGGTTGAATGGGAGAGCAGAGTACGAGTTCCTTGGGGTTAATTACCTCGATTTCTACAAATTCAAGGGATAATGGCGCAATCTCAGGCTGCGCCATCACAATCCATCCCTCATCCTGCCGTCGATAAAGAAGGTAGGCCCGGTAGTGGCCGGGTGTCATCAGAACCATCGGTTCAGCATCAAATTTTAGAGGTAGTTCTTCGCCCGCCCGCAGAGTTTGCCCCGATTTCATGGCCACAATATCTACCAGTAAAAAGTCGTCATTGAAGAGACCCACTCCGAAATCGCCCAGGAAACTTTCCGACCCGCTATTCTGCACGGTTGTGGTTAGGGAGAATGGATGGTTGTAAGCCAAAGACGAAGGGCGGCACACCATCTCCGATGAAAGCAGTGGACAGGCTTCGCCCGAGGGGTCGGAGGGGCATAGCCCGACAAGCGCCTGATGACGACTGTTTAACGGGTACTCAGCAATCGGATTGAGGGCTCCCAACTGAAAGTATCCGTTAAGAATGCCGCTCCATCCCCAGTTCATATGAAAGTATCCATTCGTGTTGTATCCGTCGCACACAAAGGCATGGCCATAGCCGTCGCCTCCTGCAGCATAAAGTACCGGTCTGCCGGCCTCCATTTCGGCTTGCATGAGGGCACTCCATTCGAGGTCGGAATAGTGGTTGCGATAGACTCCGGCGGTTTGCGGAGAGTAACCGAAGTACGCAGTAAGCGCCACCAGGGCATCGGGATTATCGAGGGTAGATGATTGCAATGTGAGGTAGGCGCCACTGCCCCCCTCCTCGATGGTAGCTTAATCCATATTGACAGCCACCCCTGCGTGGTACATGAGTGTTGCAACAGCTGCGTTGGGTCCCGAAAGGCTATCGGGCATCTGTTCCCACTGGTAGCGGGTGGTTCCGAAATCGGCATTCAGCAGACCATATTTTGGGTGCTGATAACCGTGAACGCCTGTTCCCTGTTTGGGATGTTCCCAATATTTCATCACCTGCGCCATGGCAGTTGCCACACATCCCACCACTGCCCGGGTGTTATACTCAGCATCGGGGGGGCAGAGATCGTTAAAGTAAGGTTCTTGATCCCATTTGGTTTTGAGCAGTGGCTCTACCGGATTTCCGGCGCCCCTGAGTGTGCTGTATTGACCCTCCCACTGTTTCCGGATGGCTTCGGTGGGGGCTATTCGCTCCTCCCTGATCTGTCGGATTTGCTCTTGGTATCCCTGAATCCAGTACCGCAGGTTGGGTGGCAGCGAAAGAGTGGTATCGATACTTTCCGTAAACGAATAGCCCGGAACCGGAATGGCTGCATCATCGCCCGAAACCAGAATGAAACCCTCCGAACCGTTTATCAGAAAGAGGTAGAGTTCGGGATCTTGTGCAATGGAATTTCGAAGTTGCTTTTCTGAAGGCGATCCGGACTCTAATACCCCGTTAACCTGAGTTAATTGTATTGGTGTTGCACTTTTTAAAGGGTCGGTTCTGTGCTGTTGGAGGAAGGCGAGCGCAGCCGATCGTGCCTTGTCGGGCGAAACCTCTTTTGCAGAAAGAGTCTGCGTGGAGAGAAGGAGAAAGAGGAGATATAACGGTGTTACGTACTTCATGAGGAGGAGGTTTAAATACTTAGTGCTCTAGTGCTCAAATGCTTAATGCTCTAATGCATCGAAGCGCATTTGCTCTTCAAATACCGATGTGCTTCGCACAAATGCTCTAATTAAGATTGCATTGACTCTAAAGCATTGCTTCATTGTATAGTTTTTTTCGTTTTTTTGCGCGCAGCGCAGCACTAGAGCACCAGAGCATTAATCATTTATTCTTTGTAAAGGAGCCAGCGAAATATTTCTTTGAGGGTCACTTTTTTGCCATACATCAGGATGCCGGTGCGGTATATTTTTCCGGCTATCCAGATGGAGCCCAGGATGGAGGCTATCAGTATGGCCATTGAGAGTAGCAACTCCCAGGCCGGAACTCCGTATGGAACCCGTACCATCATGGTAACCGGCGAAGTGAAAGGTATCATAGAGGCCCAGAAGGCAATGGTTCCCTCCGGATATATTGCCAAGGCATTCAACAACACCATCGAGAATA
>JBFWIG010000014.1:0-15686 GCA_050256115.1 Bacteroidales bacterium
CCCCCCCCCCCCCCCCCCCCCCCCCCCCCCCCCCCCCCCCCCCCCAAAGTGCATGAAGTTGCATGCGGTAACCTTGATGCGGGTTGGCCAGGGGGATTGGGCTACGTTCTCTTGGGCGCGGTTAGCCGCAACAGGATCGAGCTCTACGGCATCGATGGTGCCCGCACCCTTTTGGGCTGCCATGAGTGAGAGCAATCCGCTGCCGGCCCCGATGTCGAGGATCGCCCCTCCTTCGGGCACTTCGGCCCAGGCACCCAGTAGTACGCCGTCGGTTCCCACTTTCATGGCACATCCCTCCTGGCTGAGGCTGAATTGTTTGAAATGGAAGCGGTTTTGGGTCATACAAGAATCCACTCCGGGGAGGCATATTTGGTGTCGCGCAACCGAGCTATCTTCTCTTGTTCTCCGGAGGTCAAGGTTACGGATTGGCACCCTTCGAATTGTTGTTTGATGGCTTGAATAAACGCCTCCTGGAATATGTCGATTGTGTAGAAACAGGGATAGAGCTCCTGGATGTTTACCACGGGGCTGGGTACAGACGATACGCCCTTGCGCTGATTGGGCGAGGAGGGAGGGGGGAATGTGGCGATTTGGCGATTTGGAGATGTGGCGATTTGGGGATTTGGAGATGTGGGGATTTGGCGATTTGATGAGGAAGGGTTGATAAGTAATGCGTGTTGGATGAGGGCTTGTTGCAGGGCGTCGAGGTTAGCGGCGAAGAGGAGGGTGCCGTGGTGCATGACGCGGTTACGGCTTACGGTTGCGGCATTGCCCGAGATTTTTTTCCCTTGAAGCAGGATGTCGCTGCGAGGGCCCGGTTCGGCTGCAATTCCCATCTGCTGCAAGGCTTTGCAGATTCTCTCCCGGTGGCGGTAAAACTGAATGGAATGACCGTTTTCGATAAAGGCTATATTCAGGTTTCCCGGGTCGTGGTAGACGGCTCCTCCGCCGGAGATGCGTCGATAGAGTCCGATGGCGTGAGCCTGGAGGTAGGCGGGGTCTACTTCCGACAAGAGATGTTGGTTTCGGCCCAGAATCACAGAGGGACGATTTCGATAGATGAAGCATACAGAGCTGTCGGTCTGCTTAAGCAGATACTCCTCTGCGGCCAGATTCCAGGCGGGATCAAATTCTTGCGATTCCAGTAGTTGCATGCTAAGGAGGAAAAGGAGAGTGAGGCAGGCCGAACCGGCTATTTGGGTGCAAACGGCATAGTGAATCTGTTTACTGCAAAATAAGCCGAAAAATAGTAATTTAGTCTTTTCAAAACCTTTTCGCTTCTTGTTGAACCCTTTTTTATTCCGCTTATGACAACTTTTTCGCGCCGTTCGTTTCTGAAACAGACATTTGCCCTGGGTGCCGGGGTTGTTGGAGTCTCGCTTTTATGCGAAGAGGGATTGGCCGGAACCCTCTCGGCGCTGCCTCGCCGCAAAAGTACGCGTCCGCTGATGGGCGTTTGTACCGGTTTGAACAACCGCGAAATTGCCGAAAAAGCCGGTTGTGAGTTTATCGAGGAGGGTGTTTCGCGTTTTTTGGTGCCCGACAAAACGGAGGCTGAGTTTGATGCTTTGTTGGGTAAACTTTCAGAGAATAAGCTCAAGGTGCTCTCTTGCAACGGATTTATCCCTGCAACGCTGCGTTTAACCGGTGTGGAGGTGAATCATGCAGAGGCTTTGGCCTGGGCCGAAACAGCGCTCCGGAGAGCCGGAAGGGCCGGCGTGAACTATATCGTCTTTGGAAGCGGCGGTGCCCGGAAGATTCCCGAAGGGTTTGGTCGTGAGGAGGCCCGCGATCAGTTTGTTTCGCTCTGTAAAGCGATGGGCCCAATGGCAAAAAAAGCGGGGGTTACCATTGTGATCGAGCCGTTGAATCGTACCGAAACCAACTTTATTAACAGCGTTTTGGAGGGAGCCGATATCGTGAAACGGGTAAACCATCCAAACATTCGGCTTCTGGCCGATATCTACCATATGATGCGCGAATCGGAGGGACCCGAATCGATTTTAAAAGCCGGAAAGCTACTTCGCCATTGCCACATTGCCGAGAAGGAGAGCCGCTCGGCGCCGGGCGTAAAGGGCGATGATTTTACCCCCTTCTTTGCCGCCTTACAGAAGATTGGCTATCAGGGAGCTATTTCGATTGAGTCGGGCTGGAAAGATTTTGGCGCTGAGATTGGACCGGCGATAGAGACTATGCGAAAGCAGTGGGCTCTCTTACCCTGAAATTTTCTTCTTAATTCTTCAGGCATCCAATAGGAACTACCAAAACGCCGTCCTTACGCCGATAGGCATATTGACCTCCGGTGATAACCATTAAGAATGAAGCTTGTCCCATTTTTTCTTCATCGATTTTGGCATGTAGTGCCAAAAGATTATTCGCAGCTTCCTCTGTCTGTTTGTTTCCCAGCTTTACTTCTATAGCCCCCCAGCGCCCATCCCTTAGCCTGACAATCAAATCGGCTTCTAATCCACTTTTATCGCGATAGTGAAACACGTCGCCATCAATTGCTTGTGCATAAATGCGAATATCTCGGGTGCATAAGGATTCAAACAGGAAACCAAAGGTGGTAAAGTCATGTAACAACCCTTCCGGGCTTGTTCTCAACACTGCAGTGGCAATGGAAGGATCAACAAAATGTCTTTTTGCAGAAGTGCGTATTGCCGACTTGGCGCGCATTGACGGCAACCAGGCAGGCAAATCTTCTACCACAAATATTCTTCGCAGCGCATTTAGATAGTAACTGATTGTTTTGTCTGATATGGAAATATCTGTTGCTTCAATATCACTTTTAATGGTTTGAATCGAAGCCAATGTAGCTATATTTCTTGCCAGAGATCGCAACAACAACCGGACTCTTTCGGGATTTTTTTCCACATCATCCACACGCGACACATCATGATTAATTACAGCCTCCACATAATCTCTCGACATACGTAATGCCGATGCTTCATTTGTCAAGACGCTGGCAGGCCATCCCCCTCTGCATAACGCAAAAGCTATTCTTTCTATGGATAATTCGGATATCGACTCAATGTTATGATTTGCAGAGAACAGTCCTCCTAACGATACGGTGCCATTCGATTCGTTCGATTCAAACAGACTCATTGGACGCATCAACATTCGGGAAATCCGACCGGTTCCGGTATGTGCCGTGATGTTATCGGCAGGAACCGCCGACCCTGTCAAAATATACTGGCCTACATCACCCCTTTTATCTACTTCGAATCTGACTGCATCCCATAAAACGGGGGCCATTTGCCACTCATCGATTAATCTTGGTACTTCGCCTTTAAGCAGTAATGAGGGCTTTGTGTCGGCCATTGCCTGATAAGATGCCGAATTATCCGGATCTTGCATAAATAAAATGCTCTTTGCAATATGAGAGGCAGTTCGTGTTTTTCCGCACCATTTGGCTCCCTCAATCAGAACGGCTCCCGATGATTGCAACGCTAATTGTAATTCTTTATCGCAAAGGCGTGATAAATAAGGTTTTTTATCCATACTTCATCTGCTGCTATTTTTATGCGAAGGTACAAAGATTTGAGATATTCTAGCATCTGCTTCCTGGTTTGGCGCTATTTTACTTCCGTGTTTGGCATATTTTTACTTCCGTGTTTGGCGTTAATTCGCCAAGAGATGTAGATATAAGTGAAAACTGTATCTTTATGCTTACATAATTCGATAATTCGATAATTCGATAATTCGATAATTCGATAATTCGATAATTCGATAATTCGATAATTCGATAATTCGATAATTCGATAATTCGATAATTCGATAATTCGATAATTCGATAATTCGATAATTCGATAATTTGGCAATTAGACAATTTGGAGATTTGGAGATGTGATGATTTGGAGATGTGATGATTTGGAGATGTGATGATTTGGAGATGTGACGATTTGAAAATTTGGTGATTTGAGAGATGAGGTAGGTTTCTGGCGATTTGTATGAAACTGAATCAGCGACAATGGAGAAGTTAGGCGGGGCCCCATCGCCCTGATGCGCTGCGCGCAAATGGTGAATGGTGAATGTGTGCTGGCTCGCGAAAAAACTACTGTATCGAGGAGTCTTCGCGCTTGCGCGAAATGTGTTAATAATGATATGGGTATGATTAGATATTTGGTGCTTTTTGTGAGTTTGTTGTGGGTGTTGGGTCTGCGCGCGGAGTCGGGCAACAGGTTGTGGCTTCGGGAGGGCGCGGGCAGGCTTGTTAAGGTGGTGTGTGCGGAAGATTCCGAAATCATAGGTTTGGCTAAACAGGAGTTGGTGAAGGGTTGGATGGGCCCGGCCGGAGAGGAGGTGGTGTTGCGCTTGGTTGAGGATGAGGCGCTCGGTAAGGAGGGGTTTCGCCTTACGGGTTCGTCTTCTATCGGCAGCGGAGCACTCGGATCAGCCGGATTTGGAACGAAGCATACATGCAGCGTGGAGGCGAATTCGGAGATAGCTCTTTTGTATGGGGTGTTCGAGTTGTTGCGGCGTCAGCATACAGACGGAGAGAGCCATGGAGTTATGAGTGATGGGGTGGTGAATCCGTCATACGATTTGCGGTTGTTAAATCATTGGGATAATCTGGACGGAACGGTTGAGCGGGGGTATGCCGGGAAATCCATTTTTTGGCGGGGAGGAGAGAGTGCTCTCCAGGTCACCGACAATGATATCCGATTGTGGCGGGAATATGCGCGGGCAAATGCCTCTGTGGGCATAAACGGCTCGGTGTTGAATAATGTAAATGCTTCGCCTAAGGTGTTGACGGCTCCCTATCTGGAAAGGGTAAAGGCCATTGCCAATGTGCTTCGGCCCTATGGGGTGAGGGTCTACCTGTCGGTCAATTTTGCTTCGCCCGAGGTGATCGGGGGGCTCGATACGGCCGATCCGTTGAATGCGGAGGTGGTAAAATGGTGGAACCAAAAGGTGAAGGAGATTTACGGCCTGATTCCTGATTTTGGGGGCTTTCTGGTTAAGGCCAATAGCGAAGGGCAGCCCGGGCCGCAGAACTTTGGCCGAACCCATGCCGATGGAGCCAATATGATGGCCGATGCCCTGAAACCCTTTGGAGGGGTGGTGATGTGGCGGGCATTTGTCTATGACCCTTCGGATGAGGATCGGGCCAAACAGGCCTATTCCGAGTTTATGCCGCTCGACGGGAAGTTTCGCGATAATGTGATTGTGCAGGTGAAAAACGGACCGATCGATTTTCAGCCGCGCGAACCTTTTAGCCCCCTTTTCGGCGCTATGAAGCATACAACGGTGATGCCCGAGCTGCAGATAACACAGGAATACCTGGGGCATTCTGTGCATTTGGTCTATCTGGCGCCTATGTGGGAAGCGTTTTTACGCAGTGACACCTGGCAGGAGGGCGAGGGGAGTACCGTGGCTCGTTGTACCGACGGCTCACTATTTCAGAGACCCTATAGTGCCATTGCCGGCGTGGCCAATACCGGGCTCGACACCAACTGGTGCGGTCACGATTTTGCGCAGGCCAACTGGTATGCTTATGGGCGCCTGGCATGGGATCATTCGTTGACGGGTGCGCAGATTGCGGAAGAGTGGCTGAGGGGTACTTTTGTGGCCGATACAGAGGCTTCGGCTAAAGAGTGGAGCGAGAACTTCCTGTTACCGGTAAAGCAGATGATGCTTGAGAGCCACGAAGCTGCGGTAAACTACATGATGCCGTTGGGCCTGCACCATATCTTTGCGGCACACCACCATTACGGCCCCGGTCCGTGGTGGGCTCCGGCCAGTGCCCGCAAAGACTGGACGCCCCCCTACTATCATCAGGCCGACTCGCTGGGTGTCGGGTTTAACAGGACGGCCTCCGGGAGCAATGCGGTGGCTCAGTACCACGAGCCTCTCCCGAGCCGATTCAGTAACCTGAAGGATTGTCCCGAGCCGCTTCTCTTGTGGTTTCACCATTTGCCTTGGGATTACAAGACCCAAAGCGGCCGAATCTTATGGGATGAACTCTGCTATCGTTACGACGCCGGTGTACAACAGGTACGCCAGTTTCAAAAAGTGTGGGATAAGGCCGAAGCCTATGTCGATGCCGAACGGTTTTCGGCAGTGCAAAAGAGGTTGCAGGCGCAGAGCCTGAATGCCGTGGAGTGGAAGGATGCTTGTCTGCTCTACTTTCAGCAGTTCAGCAAACGTCCCATTCCTTCGGCGCTCGAGCAGCCCGTGCACACACTCGGGGAGTTGATGAGAAAGGACTTTTCGGTTGAGATGCTTTGAAATGGTTAATGGTTAATGGTTAATGGTTAATGCGCTGCGCGCGGGTGCTCTGGTGCTTCGAAGCGCTATCGCACTTCAAGTGCTGCGCTTCGCGCAAAGGCTCAATTATAAGTGATGAGTGATAAGTTATTGGTTATGAGGAGGGTGTTGGTTGGTTTTTTGCTGGCGGGGGTGTTGCCTTTGCTGGCGCAGACGGTTCCCGATTGGGAGAATCCGGCAGTGGTAGGGATGAATAAGGAGGCGTATCACAGTTCGTTGACGTTGCCTTCTGCGAAAAAGGAGTGCAAAGAGATGATTTCGTTGTGCGGAACCTGGAAGTTTGCATGGTCGGCCAAGCCTGAGGCGCGTCCGGTCGATTTTTATCGCGAAGGGTACGATGTGAGTAACTGGGCGTCGATCCAGGTGCCGGGGAACTGGCAGTTGCAGGGCTTTGGTAAGCCCATCTATGTGAACATTAACTATCCGTTTAAGCGCGATCAGCCCCGCGTAACCGGTGAGCCTCCTTCTGATTGGTATACCTACGAAAACCGCAATCCGGTGGGTTCGTATGTTACTACTTTTCAGGTTGCACCAGGTACCGATACAAAGCAATTCTACCTCCATTTTGAGGGGGTGGAGTCGGCCATGTATGTTTGGGTAAACGGACAAAAGGTGGGATATAGCCAAAACTCGTACTCGCCTGCCGAGTTTGATGTAACCCCGTTTGTGAAGGAGGGCGAGAATCGTCTGGCGGTCGAGGTCTATCGCTTTAGCGACGGCAGTTATCTCGAGAACCAAGATTACTGGCGTCTGAGCGGTATCTTCCGTCCGGTTGAGTTATGGGTCAGACCCAAAACGCATATCCGCGACTACGCTTTGATTTCGGAACCTTCGGTCGATTTCTCTTCGGCCACCGTAGGGGCCAGGGTGTGGGTGCGTAATCAGAGCACAATGTCGGCCGAAAACCTTCGGTTGGAGGTGGTGATTACCGGGCGCGACAAAAACGGCAAACCCGTTAAAAAAACGCTTGTGCAGCCGGTTCCTACAGTGAACGGCCAGGGTGCTCAAGAGGTGGTGGTGAAAGAGGTGCTAAACAACCCGCGTCTTTGGTCGTCGGAGGATCCCTATCTCTATGAGGTGACCCTCTCCTTGCGCGACGGGAAAGGCGAAATCGAGAAGTTTCGGTACCATCTGGGGGTTCGCAGGATAGAAATTGTGGGCGAAGTATTGAAGGTGAACGGTAAAGCCATTAAGTGGAGAGGGGTAAACCGTCACGATCACCACCCGCGTACCGGAAGGTATGTAGATCCGGCAACCACCGAACTCGATGTACAGCTGATGAAGCAGGGCAACTTTAACATGGTTCGTACCGCTCACTATCCCCATTCGCCCCTCTTTTATGAGCTGTGCGACAGGTACGGGTTGTATGTGATGATCGATGCCAACCAGGAGTCGCACGGGTATGGAATTGGAAGCAAAGTGCTGGGGGATAATCCGGCCTGGACCCTGGCTCATTTGGACCGTGCGGTATCATTGGTACAGCGCGATAAAAATCATCCCTCAATAGTGGTTTGGTCTTTGGGCAACGAAGGCGGCAGCGGGATAAATTTTGTGGCTATGCGCGATACCGTGGAGGCGTTGGCGCCGGATCGGCTTATTTTTTCCGATTCGGATCGTTCGGTTTCGGATCTGTATGATGATAGCTATCTGCCGCCCCTCCGTTTAAAAGAGCTGGCTCAGCGCATTAACGACCGGCCTGTAATTATGCGTGAGTATGCCTATGCCATGGGTAATTCGCTTGGCAACTTGCGCGAGTACTGGGAGGTGATGGAGGCCGACTCGAGCATTGCGGGTGCCGCCATTTGGAACTGGGTAGATCAGTCGCTCAGCAAGAAACAAGATGGCTCTCCCCTGACATATGGCGACTCTCCCTCGTCGATAATGCTTCGTGACGACGAATTTTGGGCTTTTGGTGGCGATTTTGGCGAAAAGCCCACCGATGGCCCGTTTATGATTAACGGTATTTTGGGCGCCGACCGGGTTCCTCATCCCCAATTTTACGAAGCCCAAAAGGTGCAGCAGTATATTAATTTTGAGCAGATTGCAGGATCGTCGGATGTGACGGTGACGAGTAAACTCGATTTTACGTCGCTTCACGATTATGATTATGCCTACGAAATTTTAGAAAACGGGAGGCCTTCTACGTCGGGTTTGCTCAAGCTTAGCCGCGATAACAGACTCACAATCCCCCACAAGGTGACTTCGGACGGGGAGCTGCTACTGAATCTATATGCGAAGTTGCGCAAGCCCACACTTTGGGCGGATAAAGGTTTTATCGTGGCACGCGAACAGTTTGTGCTGAAGCCTTTTGTCTACCCTGCCATTGCAAAATCCTTGTCCGATCCCTCCATACAACGGTTAGACGGCAGCGTGGAGGTAACAACAGCTAAGGGTAAGATGGTACTGGACGTCCGGACGGGCGCCCTGATCAGCTGGAAAAGTGAGGGAAGAGAGCTGCTTCAGAGTGCGCTCGAACCCTATTTCTGGAAGCCGGCCACCCATAATCAACGGCATAACAACTACGTAAATCGTCTGGGGTCATGGCGAAATGCGGCCCAAAAACGGGAGGTGACCCATGTGACCAGTTCGGTTGAAAACGGATTGGCCGTGGTCATTTTCGATATGACGCTTCCGATAGGCGCACAATACCAACTCAAGTACATCATCAATGGTGAAGGCAAGATTCAGGTGGAAGCCGATTACAAACCGACTGCAGCAAATATTGCCCTGATGCCCAAGTTTGGCATGCGTATGCGTCTGCCTTCCGGGATGAATTCGGTGAAGTGGTATGGCCGTGGCCCGTTCGAAAATTATCCCGACCGGAAAACCGCCGCGTTTGTGGGCTCCTGGCAGAAACCGCTCGAAGCCTTCATTACTCCCTATGTGGTGCCGCAAGAGAACGCCAACCGAACTGATGCCCGATGGCTTTCGCTAAGCGATAATTCCGGCACAACGATAAAAGTAACCGGTTTGCAACCGCTCTGCTTTCGGGCCTGGCCCTATGCCGAAGAGGATCTGGAAACCACCCCACACCACTACCAGCTACCTCGCCGCGAATTTGTAAACCTCAACATCGACCTCAACATTCACGGAGTAGGAGGTAACGACGGCTGGGGCGCCCGCACCCTGGATCAATACACCCTCAACGGCAACAACCCCTATCACTATGGATTTATCCTTGAATCACCAGAGCACCAGAGCACCAGAGCACCAGAGCACTAGCGCGAAGCGCAGCACTAGAGCACCCGCGCGCCAGCGCAGCACTCGAAGCGCGCACGCGCTTCGAAACTCTAGAGCACTTCTTTTCTGCACCAGAGCACCCGCGCCAGCGCATTAACCATTTCGCGCGCAGCGCATTAACCATTAACCATTCACCATTATCTCCATGCGTTTCTTGTTGTTTCTCTGTTTTTCGATTGGGCTGCCGTTACAGGCCCAAACCCAG
The DNA here is from genome assembly GCA_050256115.1 of Bacteroidales bacterium. Lineage (GTDB taxonomy): Bacteria > Bacteroidota > Bacteroidia > Bacteroidales > UBA4181 > JAQVSH01. The sequence continues at coordinate 9,716 of JBFWIG010000014.1, forward strand.
TTGCCGCTTTATCCGGGCACAATTCCCAATAGTACCTCTTATGCCATGAAGGAGGAGGTATTGAATCAGAACGGGCAGTTTTTGGGTTATCGCAATGTGGCTATCCCGTTGTTGGAGATCTATTTGCCCGATGCGCAAGTGGCTACGGGTGCCGCGGTGGTAATCTGCCCGGGCGGAGGGTATGGGATGCTGAGCTACCGGATGGAGGGGCGAGAAATTGCGGAGGCGTTTCGGCGCAAAGGGATTGCTGCCTTTATCGTGAAGTACCGGCTGCCCTCCGATTCCATCATGCCCGATAAGGCCATCGGGCCGTTGCAGGATGCCCAGCAGGCCCTGAAAACGGTTCGGATGCGAGCCAAAGAGTGGCGTGTAGATACGGCAAAGGTGGGTATCATGGGCTTTTCGGCCGGTGGGCATCTGGCTTCGACCGCAGCAACCCACTTTTCCCAATCGTATATCGAGAACCGCGAGAAGATCAATCTGCGTCCCGATTTTGCCATTCTGGTCTATCCGGTGATTAGTATGGAGGCGGGTTTTACCCACGGAGGATCGCGCAACAATCTGCTGGGCGCAAATCCTACTGAGGAGCAGGTAAAACGCTTCTCGAACCAGCTGCAGGTAACCTCCAATACGCCCCCCACCTGGATTACCCATACGGGTACCGACAAGGTGGTACCTGTGGAGAATAGCATCCTGTTTTATCAGGCGCTTATTCGCAATAAGGTGCCGGCCGAGATGCATCTCTATCCGGTTGGAGATCATGGGTTTGTATTAAGTTTGCCCGCCGATGAGTGGATGGCCTCCATTTATCAGTGGATGCAAAAACTTCGGTTTATCCCGTAAACGTTGCAGACCTTACAGCTGTTACGAATCTTGTTACCCTTGCTACCCTTGCTACTATTGTCACGGTTGTGAACCTTGCGGGCCTTGTGCGTTTTGACGGGCTAGAAGTTTGCAAATAGCTGCATCCCGAAGAAGCGGGGCGGACCCGGAATATTGGTGGGGATGCCGAATGCCAGGCCGGTATTGCCGGCATCGATGAGGTAGCGTTTGTTGCCCAGGTTGTTGACATTTACCCGGATTCCATATTTTTTGTTGGCGGTGGTGTACTGGAGCGCCGTGTTCACCAGGCCGTATCCCCCTTGATAGAGGGCTGGATCGTTTTCGTCGTCGAAGTAGTGCCCCGATTTAAAAGTGGTCGACAGGTCAAGACTTAAAGATCCGGCCTTGCCCAACACAAACTGATACGATACACCTGCAGCTCCCGAATGTTTAGGGGTAAGTCGGAAGCTGTTCCCGGCCAATTTCTGAGGGTTGCCGTCGGAGTCTTTGTCGTTAAATCGGGCATGTAACCAGGCATAGTTGGCAAAGAGGGTAAAATTTCGGATGGCAGCAAACTGCACGTCGGTTTCGACGCCGAGTCCGGTGGCTTTTCCTGAATCGGTAACATGGGTAAAAGTTCCACCTTCCAGATTGATGGTTGTGGTCTGAAAATGGCTGTAGTCGTAATAAAAGCCGCTCATATTGAATTGAAGGCGCCGATTAAGAAGAAGGGTTTTAAAGCCCAGTTCGTAGTTATAGACAATCTCAGCGTTTAGCACTTCGGTGGTGTCGGGCAAAACTTCAATTACATTTGGGCGGCGCCCCTTCGACCAGGAGGCATAAGCACTCACCTCTTCCGAGAATGTGTAATGCAGGATGGCGCGACCCACCCAATCGACAAACGACTTACTGCTCTCCTTCCGGCCATCGGTTGGTTTGAACAGGTTGTTAGGGCTCTTACCCAGCAAAACCCCCACATTGCCGGGATCAGCAGCAGGATCAACTTGCAGAAAAGATGACTGATCTTCAAGAATCAGGCGGATACCGGCTGTGATCTTGAGTTTTGAGGTCAGTTTGTAAGTGCCGTCGGCAAATAGTTCGAAAGCACTGTTTTCGGCACCGTCGAGGGTATTCTCAGCATGATATGCTTTCAGGGTTCGGCCGGTAATCGGGTTTGCGGTTGCCGACAGATTGGGTTCGCCATCTATCAACATGGGGATGGGGGAGAACCCCGGAATCCTGGCCGCCAACATGGGCGTTATCATGGCGTACATGCTGCGTTCGTCTTGCGTAAGCAGATAGCCCAGCTCTCCCTTCTCACGAAAATAGTTGAGTCCGGCAAATCCCGAGAAGCGCTTCTTGTTGAGGTTGAGTCGGAGCTCCTGACTGATTTGCTGATAGTTGCCTGAACCATCCATACTTAGTACATCGGCTTTGGTTCCGTCGGCATCTACAAGCGTCGATAAATCTAACGTCCGATAACCGGTTATGGCTGTGAGGCTAAGTGCCTCACTCAGCACTCTCTTGTATTGGGCCGTAATGGCGTAAACATCCCGTTGGTCGACCAGATCCTTGCCGGCTTCGAGATCGACAAAACTAAAGGGGTCTGTGTTGCCTCCCTGCGGTGCATAAACAGAGCTCTTAAAGGCCGTTCCGGGGGCTCTGTCGTGTTGGTAACTGAAGATCAGGTCGAGCGTGTTGTTATTGTCGGGACGAAAACTGAGCGAGGTTCTGTTGGCCAGGCTGTTTTTCCCCATCAGGTAGCCGCCCGACAGGTTTTTTACATAGCCATCCCGCCTGTTGTAGATGCCGGCCACACGCAAAAAGAGTTTATTGTGCACCAGCGGAAGGTTAATATATCCGTTGGTGCGGAACTGGTTGTAATTTCCGGTGCCCAGCGCGAGGCTGCCTGAGGTCTCGTTGGTGGCTCGTTTCGAAACAAGGTGAATGGCTCCAATCTGTGCACTGCGGCCAAAGAGTGTTCCCTGCGGCCCTTTAAGCACCTCTACGCGATCCATATCGAAAAACTCGACCGCCGAACCGAGTTGTTTCCCAATATAGATGCCATCCTGAAATAGCGAGACCCGGTTGTCGACGTTCATATCGGGATTGTCGGAGGTTAGCCCCCTGATTACATAACCGGGGAGCAGCACCGATTGCTCCTGCACCTGAACCCCGGGCACATAAGCCGCCATGCCGCCCATTGTCTCAATGACGTTCTTCTCCAGAAAGGTGGCAGGAAGGTTTGAAAGAGAGATGGGTACATTTCTGGAGAGTTCCGGACGTTTTTGGGCGGTTACGGTAATCTCCTGCAGCTCCAACACGGCCTGAAACGTTGTGTCTGCGGGCAAGGATGTGGTTTTGGCCGATTCCGCAAATACTACGGTCTGCCGGCCAAAGACCAGCAGACCGTAGAAGAGCAGTAGCAGGCACAATCGTGCAGTGCTCATGGAATTAGTTTTTTACAAGAAAGCAGCGACCTTTGTCTGAGAAATAGGATTTGGTTCTTATCATTTTATCGCCGAAGAGCGCAGCCATTTGTTCGTTATAGGTCTGGCTGAACACCACATCGATTTTCTTACTGCCCAATGCCTGAAATTTGGCCTGGGTTTCGAGTGAGACCAGCTCAAAGTTGATGTTTAACAACTTGGATATCTCCGAAAGGAAGGCCACATTAAAGCCTGCCGGGCGTCCGTCGGCTGCCATATAATCGAGAGGAAGGTAATCGCCGGTAAGGCCTACAAAAACTGTTTTGGCCCCTTCTATCTTAGGCATCTCCGTGAGCATCGGCTCATCCTTTATCGGTAGATTGGTGATCCATGTCTCTTTCAGTTTTGCGAGGGTGCCGTTATCTTGGAGGGTGGTGATAGCCAGATCAAGATCGTTTTTTAAGAGAGAGTCTTCGGCCCGCAGAAACATCACCACATCTACCGGGAAGGATTTGGCGGCTTCGACCATTTTTAATTGGCTGTTTCTTTTTACGTAGTATTCGGCCATATACGACATCACGGGTGCTGCGTCGATTTTTCCTGTAGTGATAGCAGCAATGACATCCGAGGGCCTGTTAAAGAACTTCACATCTTGCGCTGCTCCCCCAATATGGGCTGTCAGCAAGGCCTGATAGGCCTCGGTTGGGGCTGCAGAGGTTATGTCGCCAATCACTTTCCCAACCAGATCGGACGCCTGATTGATGGGTTCGGACGGGGCTGCTCCGCAGCCAACTAAAAATAACACCATAGCGGTGATGGCTGCAATGCTGATTCTTCTTCTCATCTGTTTATAGTTTTAGGTTAATAGTATTCAGACCCTCGTCTGAAAAATGGTGAATCTCTTTGGCTATTTTTTGTACAAGCGCAATGCCCAGATAGTCATCATCCTGATTGCCCTCTTCGAATGGATTATAGGGGTTTCCCCTGTAAAGGAAAGCGACAGAGACCTCATTCTTATCGGCCGAGTACGCTATGGAGAAGGTGATTTGGGGCGACAAATTTGTGTAGCATTTTTGGAGAACCTCTACCAGGAGCTCCTCTATCACCAACTGTGTGTAGTATAGCTTTTGCGGCTCCATCTGATATTTCTGACAAAAGAGCTCTATCTGCACATTCATGGTTACCATGTCGAACCCGGCGGAGTTGATTTCGTAGTTGAATAGGTTCAATCGTCGGATAAACGCCTTTGTCTTTGGCCGTTGCGGGTTGTCGAATATTCCGGTGGCCGTTCCCTCTTCGTATATTCCTCCTTCGTCCATGTAGACCACACGGTTGGCTACCTCTTTGGCAAACGACATTTCGTGCGTCACAATGACCATTGTCAACCCCATTTTGGTCAGTTTCCGCATAATGGCCAGCACCTCTCGTGTCATGGTAGGGTCAAGCGCCGAAGTGGGCTCGTCGAACAACATAATCTCCGGCTCCATGGCCAGGCAGCGGGCAATGGCAATTCTCTGCTGTTGCCCGCCCGAAAGTTGATGCGGAAAGTTGAGGGCTTTTTCCGATAGTCCTACCAGGGCTAACAGCTCTTTTGCCTTCTGTTCGGCCACCTCCCTTGGTAGTTTTCTTACCTTCCGGGGAGCCAACGTGATATTATCCAATACATTCAGGTGCGAAAAGAGATGGAAGCCCTGATAGACCATCCCCATTTTCTCGCGGATCTTATTGATATCGACCGATTTTTGTGTGATATCGGTTCCCTTGATAGCGATAGTTCCCGTTTCGGGAACCTCCAGCAAGGCAATAGAGCGGAGAAATACACTTTTCCCTGTACCCGATGGGCCGATGATAGCTACACATTCGCCTTTATCTACTTGAAAGCTGACATCTTTCAATACCTCCAGCCGGCCAAAACGCTTCGATAAACCCTCTATACGAATCATACCCTGCGCGCCTCCCTATCGCCCATCGAAAAAAGCAGATTAATGCCGTATGATATGCCCAGGTAGATTAATACCCCAAAAAAGAGGGCAAAGAAGGGATCGCCCGTTCGGGCACCGATATTATTTACCGTACGGGTGAGATCGGTAATGGTTACATATCCCACAACCGATGTCCACTGTACCAGATTGATAATGGCATTTTGGTACACAGGTTTGGCAATCTTTCCGGCCTGAGGCAAGGTGATAGCCAGAAAGGCTTTCGATGTTGAGAAGCCTAACATGCGTGCCGCCTCAAACTGTTTTTTGTCGACCGCTTCGAGTGCCGACCGCATCACTTCGGCAATGTGCGCCCCACTGTTGAGTGCAAAGGCCATAATGGCAATAATCACCGCATCGATGCGGCTGTTTGCAAACACCACATAATAGAGTATCATTAAAAGCAGCAATACCGGACTGCCGCGGAGCAGAGCAATGACAAACCGGGCAGCGGTGTTGAGTAGCTTGGGTTGCGACATACGCGCAAAACATAAGATTGCGCCAAAGAGCGTTCCGAAAAGCAGCCCCAGCGCCGAGATGAGCAGGGTAACCCATAATCCCTTTAAAACAACCAGCCAAGCATCGCCGGCTATCAGATTATTGTAAAAGGAGTGGGCGATTGCTTCAATAGCGTTGCTCATCTACTCGTGTTGTGCAATAGTTTCCCGAAAGTAATAAAAATGCCGACACCCAAATGGCCCCCGAATATTTCTTTGCGAAAATTTCCTCATAATTGATCAG
>JBFWIG010000015.1:0-15282 GCA_050256115.1 Bacteroidales bacterium
AGACTATTGAGGTAGGACAATAGAGAACTGGTAAAGAGGTAGGGCAACAGGTTATTTAAAGAGTTTTTGGGCAAAAGTGCGCAGGTCGTGACGCCACACATACATGGTGTGGCCGCCCTCCATCTGGGTGTACTCCGAGGGAATGCCATGCTTGGTAAAGAGGTCGCGGGTAGGGGGAGTGTTGCGCGAGGCACCGTCGGCTTCGCCGCCCGAGGTGAAAATGAAGTATTTCACCGTCTCTTTTAGTTTGGGCGCTGCGGCTTTGAGCAGGGCATCGTATTTTTCGAAAGTTTCCGGTCGACCGGCAAACCACCCCGAACTCATCACATTTACATAGGCAAACTGATCGGGGTAGTAAACCAGGGTTTCGAGCAGCTGCATGCCGCCCATCGATAACCCGGCAATGGCTTTGTGCGCCGCATCTTTATAGACGCGGAAATTGGCCTCCACATAAGGAACAATCACTTTTCCCAAATCGTGGGCAAAGGTTTCTACCGGAATACTCCCGTCGGGCATCACCACCACCATGGGTACCATTTTCCCTTCGGCCAGCAGATTGTCGAGAATCCATCCGGCTTTGCCCTGTCCGGGCCAGTTGGTGTCGTTGTCGCCGCCGCCGTGCATCAGATAGAGTGTGGGGAGCAATCCGCTGCCGGCAAAGTATCCCGGAGGGGTCCAGACAAACATCCGTCGGGTAGAGTTGGTTACACTCGACTGATAATAGACAATCGACATCAGGCCGTGCGGCACATCCTTTTGTTGCCAGAAGAGGATTTCGCCCTCCGGAACCATCTCTACCATGGGGCGAAAATCGGCAACCATCCGGTTTCTCGGGTCGTTTACCTTCATTCCGTCTACCATATAGAAGTAGCGGTAGGCACTGGGGTTAATTTCTGGCGCCGTTGTGAGCGTCCAAAGGCCATTGTCGGCCCGCTCAATCTTGTCGGCTTTCAGATCGCCGCCCAGCTCCACCTTTTTGGCATCGGGCGCCATAAAACGGAAGGTGGCCGAGCCATCGGGGTTCATCTGGAAGGATACAAAACTGTTGTCGGGCGAACCGGGACGGTTGGGATTTTGTGCGCCCACGGGCAACACCCAAAGAAGAGAGCCCACGGCCAAAGCCAGGAGAAGAGCGGAAAATCGGAAGGTAAGCGCGTTTGGTTTCATTTGGATTGAGGGTTTTATGCAAAAAACAAACTTACTTTTTATATTGTGCCAAGTAAAGCACAAATCAGACAAAAACAGACAATTATTTTCCCAATTGTGCCGGAAAACTTTCAAAAATCAGTACATCCCATCTCCCAAAGTTCGGTTTAATCGATTGGTTGAATGTGGATTATGCTTTTGAGAATCGGTCAAAATGCCCAAAAGTGGCTCTGTGGCAAGCTGTGTAGAAATCATTACTTTTATTGCAACAAATGCGGGCTCCGGGTCCATACAGCATGATGAGGCAAACGCTTATACTTTTCGGGATTCTTTGCTGTACGTTGGTGGGGGGGCAACCCACCGGCTATCAGCTCTTCGACAATACCGTGCTCAGCCCTGAGGCCCGTTCGGTACGCTGTTTCCTGCAAGATGAGCAGGGGTTGCTCTGGATGGGAACCAACAAGGGGCTCTTCAGCTACGACGGTTACCGGGCATCTCCCCACTTCCAGCCCGGCAGCCCCGAGAGCCTCACCATCCATTGCGGACTCTTCTACCCGGAGGGGAACCTGCTGCTGGGCACCGAACAGGGTCTGCTCATGTACAACTACCACACCGACAAATATTTGCCGTTCGAAATAGAGATACCCAACGACATCCGGGCTATGGCCCTCACAGAAAACGATTTATGGCTGGGATGCGCCGATGGGCTCTATCGCTATCACTTTGCCAACCAACAGCTCACTCAACTGTTCGATTCGCCGGGAGAGGGGCGACGGACGGGTATTATCAACGCGCTACTGATAGATCGGGGCTACCTTTACGTGGGTGCTAACGGTCTCTTTGGACGGGTTTCGCTCACCGACTACCGCTATCAACCCTTCGACGGTGATGGCGGGGGAAGGCGTATGGTAAACGCCCTGCAAATAGATCCGCACCGTAACTGCATCTGGATTGGCGAGGCCAATCGGCTCACCCGTTTTAACCTTTCCGACGGTACTTTTCGGAGCTATCCCGGCTTTCCGGTGGTGAAGAGTATAGCGCTCGATGCCGATCGGAACCTGATTCTGGGTACCGATAACGGCCTTTTTGTCTTCGATCTGGAGCGGTCGCAACAGTTTGTGCACAACACCCAGCGCTACTATTCGCTGGCCAACAACATTGTCTGGAGCCTCTATACCGACCCCTTCGACAATCTCTGGATAGGTACCGATCATGGCATCTCCATGGCGCCGCGCCATCGGCAGTTTGAGTATCTCCCCATCTTCCATTTTACCGGCACCGCCGAAGGCAATCAATTCTCTACCCTCTATCGCGACACTAAAGGCACCTATTGGCTGGGTGGCGACAACGGCGTGCTGCGCACCCGCTCACTAACCGGGGTTGATTCTACCCTCTGTTGGTACAGTATGAGCAATCCGGCCTCTTATCTTCGGCATAATCACGTACGTCATATCTTAGAAGACAGTGCGCACAACCTCTGGCTTGCCACCGATTTTGGGGTGTGCCGCTACGATACGGTAACCCGACAATTTATTCCCTACCTGGTGAGTAGCCCCAACAGCTCCGAAAATGCCAACTGGGCTTACCATCTGGCCGAAGATGATTCGGGCCGTTTATGGATTGCCAGTTTTGACGGGGGGCTCTTTCGGGTAGACAAAACGCGGCTCTACAACCGCCAGTACCTGCACACTGCCGATGCCCACTACTCCACCCGGAGTGGTTTGGCCAGCAATAATATAGACCAGATTGCCTTCGACAAAACCGGCACCCTCTGGGCATTACATCGCAACCACCGGGTAGATGCCATAGATCCCGCAACCGGCAGCGTGACCTCGGTGAAAACCGACACCTGCACCAACCAACAACCGGTACAATGCCTGTTGAGCGACGGCAACCAAGCCATTTGGTTGGGCTTCCGCAATGGCGTTTGCCGTATAGACCCGGTTACCCGCCAGTCTAAAACCCTGCGCTTTTCCGAAGCCGGGAACGCCGTTGTCTATTCGCTCCTGGCTGTAAATCAAACCCTGTGGGCCTCCTCCACCGAAGGACTCTGGATCATCGATACCGTCGATTTCTCGGTACGCCATATTGGGGTGGGAGATCGGTTCTTTACCAGCGCATTTTACGACAAAAGCCGCGAAGAGGTGCTTTTAGGCGGGGTCGATGCCATTGCCATCTCCTCGCCGGCACTCTCCGAATACAGCTCTCCGCGGGGTAAACCCATTATCTCATCGATTCTTGTTAATGGCAAGCGATACGAAAACCCGCCCGGCCAACCGGCCATCCGTTACGCCTCGCGCATTGCCCTGCCCTACAACCAGAACAACCTCACCGTACAGTTTTCTGATCTGCAGTACGCCTCGGGCGGCCTTCGGCGATCCTATCTCTACACCCTCAACCACGATACCCGTAACTGGATAGCCATCAATGCTCATCAACAGGCCATCTCGCTCAACAAACTCTCGCCCGGGAAGTATACCCTTACCCTGGCCGAAAAAGGCGCCAACAACAGCCCGCCCCAACCGCTCACCTCGTTTCAGATTGTAATCCATCCCCCCTGGTACTACAGCCGTGTGGCCCTGGCCATCTATCTGCTGCTGCTTACCGCCCTGGTGTTCTGGATTATCAACTTTTTCCGGCAAAAAAACAACCTCAAAATTGCCCGGATCGAACGCGAAAAGACGGCCGAGCAGGCCCAACTGAAGATGGATTTCTTTACCAACATTGCCCATGAGTTTAAAACCCCGCTCAGCCTGATTACCGCCCCGCTCAGCCGGATGATGCAGGAGAAAAAGTTCAAATCGGAGCTGGGGTCGCTCGAATTGATTCACCAGAGTGCCATAAAACTGAACACCCTGGTGCAGCAGGCCATTGCCTACTACCGCGACGACAGCGAAACCACCCCGGGTCTTGCTCTCGCCCGGATAGAGCTGGTAAGCTTTGTAAAAAGCCTTTTTGAGGCCTACCAGGCCCCTATGCGTCAAAAGGAGATAGCGTTTGTTTTTCACGCCAAGGCCGACACCCTCTATTTAGAGGTCGATCCCATTAAGATGGAGTCGATTGTAAACAACCTGCTATCGAACGCAGCCAAATATACCCCTCGCGGCGGCACCATCCTGCTCTCGTTGCAGTGGCTCCCCGAGGCGCAAAGTGTGGAGCTGGTGGTGTCGGATAGCGGAGTCGGGATTGAGCCCAAAGAGCAACCCTATCATTTTCAGCGCTTTTACCAATCGCCCGACAACAAAGAGAAGGGGGGAACCGGTATAGGGCTCTATCTGGTAAAGCGATTTGTAGAGATGCACGGGGGAACCGTGGGTGTGGTTTCGAAACCCGGCGAAGGAAGCACCTTTGTGGTGCGGCTTCCGGCTGCGCCCTCCATACCGTTTGCGCCCTCCAGATCGGCTGCAGCCTCTTCTGCGCCGGAACCGAACCCTGAGGCCGAGGCTATGATTGCGCCGGATCCTTCGCGGGAACTATTGCCCGACCCGGCGGGAGAGGGTGCTGCCGAAAAGCCGCTGCTCGTAATTGTAGAAGACAACGTGGCCATTGCCCAATTTATCGCGCAATCGCTGATGCCTGAATTTCGCTGCCTTGTGGCGCACAACGGCAAATCGGGGCTCAAAATCTGCATCGATCTTTTGCCCGATCTCATCATTGCCGATGTGATGATGCCCGTAATGGACGGATTAGAGATGAGCCGTCAACTCAAAACCCATCTGCCCACCTCTACCATCCCCATTATTCTTCTTACTGCCAGAGACGACAAAGCCACCGAGTTGCAGAGTATACATCTGAAAATTGATGCCTTCATTGCCAAACCGTTCAACTTTGATGTGCTCTATTCGCGGGTAAAACAGCTGCTGGAGGCGCGGCAAAACTGGGCAAAAAAGCAGCGAATCCAAGCGCTCTCCACCCCGGTTGCCGGTGCTGTGGTTTCGGACGACGAGAAGTTCCTGGCCGGTACCACCCGCCTCATCGAAGAGCAGATGACCAACCCCGACCTCAACGTCTCCTTCTTGTGCGAGCGTATGCAGCTATCGCAAAAGCAGCTCTATCGCAAGATCAAAGCCCTTACAGGTCTTACGCCGGTAGATTACATCAAATCGATCCGCATGAAAAAGGCCGCCATTCTCCTCTCGAATAAAAATTTCACTGTATCGGAGGTGATGTACAAAGTGGGCTTCTCTAACCACTCCTATTTTGCCAAATGTTTCCACCACGCGTTCGGTAAAAACCCCGGCCAGTATCAGGAATCGTGAGGCCAAACCGACCCCTTGCTCTTCTATGGCCAATTTTTTGTGATTTTTGTCCTTTCTGTGCTTTTGTGCCGCTGTGCAATCGATAGCTTTGTTCGAATTTAATCTGCTATCTGCTATGAACCACGCCACAACCCTTCGGCAATCAAGGCTTCTTGCCTCTCTTCTGCTGCTCCTGATGATGTTCTCTGCCTGTCGAAATCAATCGGCTACCCCCCGAAGCGCTTCTAAGAACACGGAGCCCTTCTGCATCGGCGCCGACATCTCGTTTATTCCACAAAACGAATCGCGGCGCGAAGCCCGCTACACCGATATCGACGGCACCACCAAAGATATCTGCGAGATTATGGCCAAGCACCACTTCAATAACATCCGGCTCCGGCTCTTTGTAAATCCCGAAGCCCAGGGCGGCTACTCTCGCGAGGGATTCTGCGGCCTCGATGCCACCATTAAGATGGCCAAACGGATCAAAAGCGCGGGCATGCAGTTTACCCTCGACTTTCATTACAGCGACACCTGGGCCGATCCCGACAAACAGTATAAACCTTCGGCCTGGAAAGATAAAACCGGGAAAGAGCTGGAGACAGTACTTTACGAGTACACAAAAAGCGTGTTGACCACCTTACTAAAGGAGGGCGTTGCCCCGGATGTGATCCAGGTAGGCAATGAGATCAGCCACGGCATGGTTTGGCCCGAAGGAAGGCTCCTCGACAACGCCACCGAAGCCAATTGGGCGGCCCTGATGGGGCTCTACAAAGCGGGACAGAAGGCAGCTCGCGAAGTGTTCCCCGAGACAAAGCTGATGATTCATCTGGCGCTGGGCGGCCAAAACATTCTCTGCCGCGAGTTTCTCGACAAAATGAAACAGTATGGTGCCGAATACGACATCATTGGCTTATCGTATTACGAGCAGTGGCATGAAACCTATAACGACTTGAAATTCAATCTATACGACCTGTCGTCGCGCTACAATAAACCGGTCTGCGTGTGCGAGTATGGCGCCAACGCCTCCAACATCAAAATTATCAACGACATTGTACGCTCGGTTCCCAACGGGCTGGGCTATGGCACCATGGCCTGGGAACCCTCCGGCGTTCTCTTTTCGCGCACCGGAGAGGCTTCGGCCGAGTTATTTGGCATCTATTCGGGCCTCTACGCCCAATATGCCAACCCCCAAACCCAACCCGTGGTAGCACCCCCCTCAGAGCGTAAGGTGAAGCTGACCGCCCCCCTGATTGGTGCCGACATCTCCTTTGTGCCGCAAGAGGAGTCGCGGGGCAAGAAATATTCCGACAACGGGGTAGAAAAGGATATTCTACAGATTCTGAAGGATAACAACTTTACCTGGATCCGGCTTCGCCTCTTTGTTGATCCCACAGCCGAAAACGGCTATTCGAAAGATGGCTACTGCGGCCTGGAGAAGACCCTCGAATTGGCCAAACGGGTCAAAGCGGCCGGCATGAACTTTCTGCTCGACTTCCACTACAGCGACACCTGGGCCGACCCCGAAAAACAGTTTACCCCCGCCTCATGGAAGCGAACCAGCGGCTCAGCCCTCGAAGGGCAGGTATACCGCTACACCCACGAAACCGTAAAACGGTTTATCGACGAAGGCGCCCGCCCCGACATGGTGCAGGTTGGCAACGAAATCAACAACGGCTTCCTCTGGCCACAGGGGCAACTCCCCAAAGCCAAAGAGAAGGTCGGTTCAACCGAAGAGATGGAGAGCTTCTGCGTACTTCTCCGCTGTGCCAGTGCAGCCGTCAGAGCCGTCGACCCCGACATCGCCATCATGGTACACATCGCCTGTGGCGGCCAAAATGAAGAGTCGGTAGCCTTCTTCGACAAAATTATCAGCCGCGACGTCAAATTCGACGTCATCGGACAGTCGTACTACCCCAAATACCACGGCACCCTCCCCGAACTCGAGAGCAACCTCAACAACCTGGCAAAACGCTATCAAAAACCGGTTTGCATAGTAGAATACCAAGAATACCGCAAAGAAGTGAACGAAATCATGCAACGCATGCCCAAAGAACAAAACTGGGGCACCTTTATCTGGGAAGCCACCTCGCCGGGATGGGGAAACCTCTTTGACCGCGAAGGAAAAACCAACGAAAACATGCAGATTTTTAAATCAATGGTGAAACCTTGATTAAAAAATCTGCATGTTTTCAAGTGCTCTGGTGCTTCGAAGCGCAAGCGCTTCGAGTGCTGCGCTGGTGCGCGGGTGTAACAGTGAGGGAACGATTTATTGAATTAATGCTTGGAGAATATGAAAAAGATTTGGTTTGCGGTTTTGTTGGGGCTTTTGGGCTGCGGGGTTGTGGCTGCGCAGGAGGGGGGTCGGAGGAGTTTTTCGCTCGATGCGAATTGGCGTTTCTTTTTGGGCGAGGCAGAGGGGGCGTATGCATCCGGCTTTGCGGATAAGAACTGGCGGATGCTCGATGTGCCGCACGATTGGAGTATTGAGTTGACGGTGAATCAGCAGGAGCCGGCCGGTGGCGGTGGAGGATACTTTCCCACAGGCATCGGTTGGTATCGAAAAGCCTTCACTATGCCGTCGGTTGCAGCTAATCAGCAGGTTCGGGTGGAGTTCGACGGTATTCATATGCGGAGTGAGGTGTGGCTCAACGGACAGCTACTTGGGAAACGCCCGAGCGGCTATGTCAGTTTCAGCTACGATGTAACCCCCTATCTGCGGAAAGGCAAGAATCTGTTGGCGGTTAGGGTCGACAATTCGCAGCAGCCCAATTCGCGGTGGTATGCCGGATCGGGCATCTATCGGCATGTGCGATTGGTGGTTTCGAATCCGTTGCATATTCCGCAGTGGGGTGTGTACGTAACTACGCCAGAGGTGTCGGCCGATGCAGCACGGGTAAAGGTGATCACGGAGGTGCGGAATGCTCTGGCTAAGGGGCAAAAGGGGTCGGTTGTGGCCTCTTTGCTCGATGCCGATGGAAAGGAGGTGGCACAAGCCCGTTCGGAATTCGAGGTGGGCGGCACGTCCGATACTGAGGTTTCGCAGGAGATCAGGGTTTCGTTGCCCAAGCTCTGGAATCTGGACTCGCCCTATCTCTATACCCTAAAGTGCGTGGTGTTCGACGAGAAGGGTGTCCAAACCGACGATTTGGCGACCCCTATGGGTATCAGGGAGATTGTGTACGATGCTGATAAGGGCTTTATGTTGAACGGGAAGCAGGTGAAGATGCATGGGGTAAACCTGCATCAGGATGCCGGCCCTGTGGGGGTGGCGGTTCCGCTCGGGGTTTGGGAACGGCGGTTGCAGATTCTGAAAGAGGGAGGCTGCAACGCCATTCGGACGGCACATAACCCTATGGCGCCTGAGTTTTACGATTTGTGCGATAGGATGGGCTTTCTGGTGATGAACGAGGCGTTCGACGAGTGGCAGAAGGGGAAGGTTCGCCAGGGGCTCAGCACCTTTTTTGATGAGTGGTACGAGCGCGACCTCATCGACTTTATCCGTCGCGACCGGAATCACCCTTCGGTGGTGATGTGGAGCGCCGGAAACGAGATTGGCGAGCAACATGCGGAAGGGGGCTACAAAGTGTTAGAGAAGCTGGTGAATATCTTTCATCGGGAGGATCCCACCCGGCCGGTAACCGCCGGATGCGACCATATTGCGGCCGACGACGGCGCTACCACCCCCGAATTTCTGAAACTGCTCGATATTGTGGGCTACAACTATGTGGACCGCTGGCGCGAACGTCGCGAACTCTACTATAGTATCGACCGCCACGACCATCCTGCGTGGAAGATGGTTTCGACCGAATCGGGCGGACTAGGCGGCGTCAGGGGCTCTTACTCCCTGGGCAACAACCCCGAACAGCTTCGACCCTCCTATACATCGCAGATGATAGATGTGGAGCAGAGGTGGAAATTCACCACCATGAACGACTATGTAATTGGCGACTTTATGTGGACCGGCATCGACTATTACGGCGAAACCCGCTGGCCCGGCCGGGGTGCCTCCTCGGGGCTGCTCGACATCTGCGGCTTCCCCAAAGATGGCTACTACTTTTTCCAGAGCCATTGGAAGCGCACCGACAGTGTTGCCATGGCGCATCTCTTTCCCCATTGGAATTGGGAGGGGTACGAGGGCAAGGTGATTCCCGTGCTTTGCTACTCCAACTGTGAGGCCCTCGAACTCTTTGTGAACGGCACATCGTACGGCGAAAAGCGGATCGACTTTCCCCGTCCGGGCACCACCCAGTCGTGGGCCCATTACGACCGTCCACAGGTGCGCCCCACCACCGCCGATCTGCATGTAGCGTGGGATGTCCCCTACCAACCCGGCACCCTGAAGGTAGTGGGAAAACGGGGCGGAAAAGTGGTGGTAACCGAGGAGATTCATACCGCCGGCAAACCGGCCTCCATCCGGTTGCAGGTTGACAAACAGAAGCTTACCACCAGTCGCGACGAAGTGGTGCACTGCACCGTCGAAGTACTGGATGCCCAAGGCAACCGCGTACCCCTGGCCAACAACCTCATAGAATTCGAAATTGAAGGCGCGGCCAAGATCCTCGGCGTAGAAAACGGCAACCTGAGCGATCACGACCCCGTGAAAGCCAACAAACGCAAAGCCTTCAACGGCCTCTGCCTGGCCATTGTACAACCCGAAAAAAGCGGTACCTTCACAATCAAAGCGCGATCCGAAACAATGGAAAGCGCCGCTGTCACGGTTAGTGTATCGGAGGCGAAAAATAGTGATCGGGTGCTCTAGTGCTCTGGTGCATCGAAGCGCAATTGCGCTTCAAGTGCTGCGCTTCGCGCAATGCAACAATGTAACAATCCAACAATGTAACAATGCTCAAATGCAGTAGTTCCCTAAAATTTCTTTCGCGCGTCAGCGCAGCACTAGAGCACTTGAAGCGCGAACGCGCTTCGATACACTAGAGCACCTGCGCGAAGCGCATATTAACCATTCACCATTAACCATTACTTCCCATGAACTTTCTACTCAAAACTTTTCATCTGTTGATATTCTTGGTATTATGTACTTCACCTCTATTTGCCGGGCAATGGGAGGATCTCTCTAAGGGGTGGCGGTTTTCGAAGGGGAACCCTGCCGATGCTCAGGCGGTGGCTTTCGACGACGCTGCTTGGGAGAAGGTGAATGTGCCGCACGATTGGGCCATTACCGGCCCGTTTAATGTGCAGGAGTCGGGGTTTACCGGAAAGTTGCCCTGGAGAGGGGAGGGGTGGTACCGTAAGGTGTTCACGCTGAAGGCCGCCGATAAGGGTCAGACTGTTTATGTAAAGTTCGATGGGGTGATGTCGTCGCCTAAGATTTATGTGAATGGCAAGTTGGCCGGGGCGTGGGACTATGGCTATAGTACCTTCTATCTGGATGTTACCGAGTTTGTGCAGTTTGGGCAGAGCAATACGCTGGCGGTCTATGTCGATACCCGTAACCACGATAGCCGCTGGTATCCCGGTGCAGGTATCTACCGCAAGGTGGAGCTGATGGTTTCGCCCGCGGTGCACGAAGAGATTTGGGGCACCTATATCACCACTCCTGTGGTGACCAAAGAGGAGGCCGAAATGCGCATCCTGTCGAACATAAAGAATCGTTCGGCCGAAGCACAGCAGGTGGCTGTTGAGTCGGTGGTGCTCGATGCAAAGGGCAATCAGGTGGCTTCGGCCAAATCGCGCGCCAGAAGGATCGCTCCGGGTAGTGCCTCCGAGTTCGATAACTGGATCACCGTTAAAACGCCTTCGCTTTGGGATGTAGACAGCCCCACCCTTTACAGCGTTAAGACCCGGGTACTCGTAAATGGTGCGGTGGTCGATTCCAGCGCAACCCCCTTTGGTTTCAGAACGATTGCCTTTACGGCCGACGATGGGTTCCATCTGAACGGGCGCAGGGTGCAACTGAAAGGGGTAAACCTCCATCACGACCAGGGACCGCTGGGGGCTGCCTTTAACGTACGCGCCATGGAACGTCAGCTCGAGATTATGAAGGAGATGGGTTGCAACGCCATCCGTACCAGCCACAATGTGTGCGCCCCCGAACTCATCGACTTGTGCGATAAAATGGGGATGCTGGTGTTTAACGAGGCGTTCGACAAATACGATAGAAAGGCCGACATCTTTGCCGAAACCGATTTCTATGAATATGGCGAACGCATCCTGAAAAACTTTGTGATGCGCGACCGCAACCACCCCTCGGTGATTATCTGGAGCGTAGGCAACGAAATGGGCGATATTCAGAGTAATTCGAATTACGGGCTGCAACGGCTTGCAGGTATGGTGGGGTTTGTAAAGAAATACGACATCACCCGGCCGGTAACCATTGCTTGCGATCAGGATCAGAATGCCCGCTGGCGCCACTTCGACTACTACGATGTCCATTCGTGGAACTATGGCCAGCGCTGGGAGCCGGCCCGGAAACTCGACCCCACCAAGTCGGTGGTCATCAGCGAATCGGGTTCGGCCGTGAGTACCCGTGGATTTTACGAACTGCCTCTGCCTCAGCGGAAAACCGAATTTGGAAAACAGAACCAGGTGAGCTCGTACGACCTGAATGCCCCCCAATGGGCTGAGATTCCCGACGACGATTTTATGTGGCAGGAGGAGGGCAAATACATTGCCGGCGAGTTTGTATGGACCGGATTCGACTATTTGGGCGAACCCACCCCGTTTATGTCGTCGAAGAACTCCTACTTCGGCATTGTCGATCTTTGCGGCATTCCCAAAGACAGGTTCTACCTCTATCAAAGTCACTGGCGTCCCGAAAAAGATATGGTGCACATTCTGCCCCACTGGAACTGGAAGGGGATGGAGGGCAAAAACGTGCCTGTATTTGTCTACACCAATGGCGATGAGGCCGAACTCTTCCTGAACGGCAAATCGCTCGGAAAACAGGCTAAAAAGCCCGCCTCCACCGTCTCGACCGAACGTTACCGCCTCATGTGGAAAGATGTGATATACAAACCGGGCGAACTCAAAGCCGTGGCCTACAAAGCGGGTAAGGTGATTGGCGAAGCCGTGGTTTGCACTGCCGGAAAACCCTATACCGTGAAACTCACCCCCGACCGCACCACCCTTACCGCCGATGGCAAAGACCTGAGCTACATTCTGGTAGAGGCGTACGACAAAGAGGGCAACCTCTGTCCGCTGGCCGACAACCTGGTGAACTTTACCGTCACCGGCGCGGGCACCCTGGCCGGCGTGGGCAACGGCAACCCCCAATCGCACGAACCCTTTGTGGCCAACTACCGCAAACTCTTCTACGGCAAGGCAATGCTCATTATCCGTTCGGCCGACGGGCAAGCCGGAACCATCGAAGTAACGGCTTCGTCCGAAGGCCTGAAGGCAGCCAAAGCATCGATTACCACTCGTTAATTGTAACCATTCACCCCTTACCGGCAGCAGCTCACCCCTGCTGCCGGTTTTTATACCCCCATTCTATATGAAAAACCCCCTTCAACGGGCCCTTGAGGCTCTCTGTTTCACCGCAGGTCTGGCACTGCTTCCGGCCCTGCAACCCCTTTCGGCACAACCTCTTGCCACGCAGCCTCAAACTGCACCCTCACTTTCTGAGCATCCCCTCGCAGCATCGACCCCCCTCATTGAGAACGACACCTTTTGGGACACCGCCGATGGCAAGCCTATTTACAGCCAGGGGGGAGGCATCTTCCGCTTTCCCGACCCGGCCACCGGCCAAAAGAAATACTACTGGTATGGCGTGCACTATGCTGAGGCCGAAACCTACCGAAACGACCCTTCCGAAACCCTGAAGGGCGACCGTTTTACAGCGGTTACCTGCTACAGCTCCTCCGATCTGGTAAACTGGAAGTTCGAATCGAACGCCCTCACCGACGAAGAGATCTTTACCCACCAGGGGAACCGCCGTATGACTTGGATGGGGCGCATGGGGGTAGCCTTTGTGCCCGAAGCCAAAAAATATGTGATGGTAATTCAGTACGGTTCGCAAGTGCTCTTCACCGTTTCCGGTTCGCCCACAGGCCCCTTTACCTGGCACCACGTAAAAAACATGAAGAGCTGGATTGGCACCACCAACACCGGCGACCAGACCGTCTTCACCGACGAAGACAGCGGCAAATCGTACCTGGTATACAGCTACGGACAGGGGCGCAACAAAATCTACCTCTCCGAAATTGGCCTGCAAAACGACACCCTCACCCTGCTCAACTACAAAGAGGTGTTTAGAGGTGCCGGGCGCGAAGGCAACTGCATGTTCA
Source organism: Bacteroidales bacterium (assembly GCA_050256115.1). Taxonomy (GTDB): domain Bacteria; phylum Bacteroidota; class Bacteroidia; order Bacteroidales; family UBA4181; genus JAQVSH01. The sequence continues at coordinate 13,631 of JBFWIG010000015.1, forward strand.
AATACAAAGGCAAATACTACCTGGCCGCCTCCGACCTCTACGGCTGGGACGGTTCGCACGCCTACTACCTGGTGGCCGACGACATCTGGGGACCCTACCTCCCCGAAAACAACATGGTGGTGATGCCCGGCTGCGAAGACGACTACGCCCACATCTCGCAAACCGGCTTCTTCGTCACCGTGCGAGGCACCCAACAAGAAACCGTGATCTTCTGCGGCGACCGCTGGGCCGACTTTGCCGGCAACGGCCTGGGCTACAACCAATGGTGCCCCCTCTCGTTCGAAGGCTACAACCCCACCTTCAACTCCCTCCAGGCCTGGCAGTTCGACGCCACCACCGGCCTGTGGCAAGTAGCTCCCCACAACAACTGGGTAAAGAACGCCAGCTTCGAAGCCGACCGCAAACAGATGCCCAGCGCCGTAAAACCCGTGCAGACCCGCCTCCTGGGCTGGGAAACCACCATCCTCAAAGGCACCCCCGTCTCGCTCGACTCCCTCTCGCCCGTACTCAACCACGCCAACACCCGCGAAGAGCGCCGGCAAGTGATAGGAGAGCGCAGCCTCCGCATCAGCGACCGCGTACCCTTTACCCGCAAAGTACACCAACGCATCGCCTCGACCCCCACCGTACCCTTTCCCGACGGCACCTACACCCTCACCGCCAAAATCAAAAACAGCGGCCCCTTTACCCGCCTCGAAATGTACGCCACCTCCGGCACCCAAACCTACAAAGCCCCCGTCACCACCGATAACCCCCAATACACCACCCTCCGCCTCGACGCCATCCAGGTAACCGGCAACCAACTTGAAATCGGCTTCCTCGCCGAAGGCGCCGCCAATGCCGACTGCTTCATTGATGATGTTGCGTTGGTGAGGGCGGATAGTAAAAAGTAGGGGAAAGCCCCGAAACCCGCTTGTACTGTTTGCATGAAGAACTCATCGGTTATAAACGTCATTTTAGCGGGCCTTCTTTTGGTGCTCACCTTCTCGTGCGAGGAAGATACGCCTACGGTAATTCCTTCCCTTTCTACGGTTTCGGTTACAAATCTGACTGCCTCCTCGGCTACCAGTGGGGGTAGCATTACCCGCGATGGGGGTGCTCCGATCACCGCAAAAGGGGTATGCTGGAGTACGAGTCCGAATCCAACCCTGGCCGGTAACAAAACCACCGATGGATCGGGTTTGGGTAGTTTTGCCAGTTCTATCACGGGATTAGAGCCGGGCACGCTCTATTATATCAAGGCCTATGCTACCAATAGGGTGGGTACGGCCTATGGTAATGAGATAACCGCTACTTCGTTATCCACTATTGCCACGTTATCCACTGGCGGGTTATTGGCAGTTACGGCTACATCGGCTATCGGTGGGGGTAACATTACAAGCGATGGGGCCGCGCCGATTACCGCAAGAGGTGTATGCTGGAGTACCCGTCCGAATCCAACCATAGCTGGCAGCAAAACTACTAATGGAACGGGCACTGGCAGTTTTACCAGTTTTCTCACCGAATTAACACCGGTTACTACCTACTATGTGAGGGCCTATGCCACCAACAGTGTAGGTACAGCCTACGGTAATCAGGTATCTGTAACCACTTCGTACTATGGTGACGGGGATTACATCCTTTTGCAGGAAGCCACTATCGGTAACGGGGTT
>JBFWIG010000016.1:0-15079 GCA_050256115.1 Bacteroidales bacterium
GAAGATACTCTGGGGGAGTTTAGGCAAAAAGTAGGCGGCCACCGTGAAGAGGATAGGGGCAGTTTCGCCCGAAACCCGCCCTACCGAAAGAATCAATCCGGTTACAATATTGGGCATGGCCATTGGAAGCACCACTCGTTGGATGGTTTGCAGTTTAGTTGCCCCCAAAGCCAAACTTCCGTTACGGAACGACTGGTCGATGGCCGCAAGTGCCTCTTCGGTGGTCCGGATTACCAGAGGCAGGGCCAACAATCCCAGCGTTAAAGAGCCGGCCAGAATAGAGTCGCCAAAACCCAGATGATTTACAAAGAGAGCCATACCAAACAAGCCAAAGACAATGGAAGGTATCCCGCTCAAGTTGTTGGTCATAATCCGGACAAACCTCACCACCCAGTTATTGGCCGCGTATTCGTTAATATAGATACCCGACATCACGCCAATAGGAAAGGCAAACAGAATGCTTCCAAAAGTAAGGGCTAATGTACCTACAATGGCAGGAAAGATACCCCCGGAGGTCATCCCGTCCGAAGGCATTGAGGTGATAAATTCCCAACTGATTACAGAGATCCCCTTCAAAAAGATAAAACCCAGAATCACAAAGAGAACGGCAACAATTAAGAGGGCCAGCAACCGAAAAACGGCAAAAGCCACCCATTGGCTTCGACGCTTCTTTATATCAATACGGGGAGGTAACTGTAAGGAGGTCATAGCTAAAATATTAGGCATAACGACGTTTTCTGGAGATCATCTCAACCGAGATACTCACAATGAGCGTAATGAGAAACAGGATACATCCCAGGGTAAAGAGTGCCTGGTAATGCACCCCGCCGGCAGGTGCTTCGCCCAACTCGGCGGCAATGGTGGCAGGAATGGTGCGAACCGGCTCTAACAGGGTGTGCGGCATTACCGCCGCATTTCCGGTAACCATCAACACCGCCATAGTTTCGCCAATGGCTCGCCCGATGCCCAATACCACGGCAGCCAAAATACCCGACAGAGAGTTAGGGATCACAACTTTATAGATGGTTTGCCAGTGGCTGGCACCCAACGCCAGACTGGCCTCTTTCATCGAGCGCGGGGTATTGCGCATAGCATCTTCGGCCACCGTAATCATGGTGGGCAGTGCCATGATGGCCAATATTACCGAACCGGCCAGGGCGGTTTCGCCAACCGGCAGGTTAAAGGTTTTCTGAATGAGGGGAACCAACACCACCAGCCCGAAAAAACCGTATACCACCGAAGGTATTCCGGAGAGCAGTTCGATGAGCGGTTTCATGGTACGTCGAACCCGCTCGTCTGCAATTTCGGCCAAATAGATGGCAACAGCCAGTCCAAAGGGGAGAGCAATCAGGATAGCCCAGAAGCTAACCCAGAGCGTTCCGGTAATCAATGGCAATACCCCATACTGCGCCACAGGTTGAGCCGTTGGATACCACTCCCTGCCCAGGAAGAAATCGCTGCCGGAGATGGTCTCTTCGGGCCATACCCTCCCCTTAAAGTGGGGATCAAGATAGACCTTCGGAAAAAAAGCTATGATACCGGGTATCGAATCGACTACCCGACTCAGGGCCGCCGGCAGATTTTCCATCTCTTCGCCAATCTCATCCTCCGAAACGTACTGGGTGATATCACTTAATCTGAAAGGAAGGATCGGTTCATCGGCTCCACCCACTTCGCTCCAGTCGGTAATATTGGCATCGAAAATCTCCTTAATCTGGAAGGAGGTGAGCGAATGGACACGATTATCGGCATGTGTCGCCAACACGTAGCCATCTTCAACCCTCTTCGCCGAAAAGATGCCCAGACCCTCGCGGAAAAGAAAGACAACTATAAGTAAAATGGCAATGCTGGTAACACTGCCACTTACCTTCAGTACCGCTTCGATAATGGTTTCAAAAAATCTTCTTTTCACAACAGGAGGTTTTAGCAAACAACAGATGAGCCGTTAACAACTTACCGAACGCTCTACTTAACGGGGATATAGCCCACCTCCGAAACAATCTTTTGACCCTGAGCCGATAAGACAAAATCAAGAAAGGGCTTAACGGTAGCAGCTACCCGCTTCTCAAAGTAGTAGTAGAGCGGACGAACCACGGGATAGCTTTTATCGAGTGCAGCTGCCACAGAGGGAGCCACAAAGGTGACGCCCTTATCGTACGACACTTTGAGTGGCTTGACCGATGGAGTGAGGTAAGCGAGCCCCACATAGCCGATAGCCCCTTTGGTTTGCGAAATCGACTGAATAATGGCTCCCGTGGCAGGCATGCTTAATACCGAAGCCATATAATTCTTGTTCTTCAAAACACTCTCTTTGAAGAATTCGTAAGTACCCGAACTGGTTTCGCGCGAATAGACCACAATCTGCAAATCATCGCCTCCCACCTCTTTCCAGTTCTTCACTTTTCCCGTAAAAATCGCCTCAAGCTGTTCGCGGGTAAGCTGATTTACCTTGTTGGAGGGGTGTACAATCACGGCAAGCGCATCCCATGCAATAATCACCTCAGTGGCACTCTTACCCGCCTCGGCAAGTTTGGCCTTTTCGTCGAACTTAATCTTCCTCGAGGCCATGGCAATATCGGTTGTCCCGTCGAGCAGAGCAGCAAGTCCCACACCGCTCCCGCCACCTGTAACCACAACCGTTGCAGAGGGATTCTGTTTTAAATAGGCCTCGGCCTCTTTTTGCGACAAGGGCAATACGGTATCGCTACCCTTAATTTTTTGTGCATAAAAATCCTGAACCATCAACAAGGAGGCAGCCAGAATCAAAATCATCTTTTTCATACGTTCTCTTTATATTGTTAAAAATCAATTACTATCGAATTAAAATTTATACTGTAACCTAAGGGTAAACAAATTATCTTTCCTCTCTTTCTCGTACCCCGAAAGATTATCGGAGGTTTCGTTACTTACAAAATCGTAGTAGGCCATCAGGCGAACCGAGGCATTGAATCGATAGAGCCACCCCAGGCCAATGGTTGTATAGGCAATATCGGCAGCACCGGTTTTACTCCCGGCCACACCAATTTCGCGTTTCTTTACATCCTTATTGGGGTCGTAATAGTCGTACTTTGCCACGAAGGAGTGCTTAGTATGGAGAATATCCTGCACAAAATAGAGATAGGCACCCTGAAAGTTGCGCATGTAGGTGGCTCCCGAAGGCAGTATGGAGGCATTGGGACTCTTAGTCGATTTGTCGGTTCCCGGTTGGGTACCGGCCAGCCATTCGCCTCGAAGCTGCGTCATACCCAATTCCGATTCGAACATCACTTGCGCATCGATACCTGTGTAAGTTCTTTTGGCCCAATAGGTATTTTCATCTCTTGACACCTCCGAAAAAGTGGAGCCTTTCATTTCATAGATCAGATTTTCGGCAAAGAGATCGCCATTATAGTGCGACAGACCCAATCCCAATTTTAGCTTATCGGTTGTTTTAGAAGCCGTTAGATGACCGATAAAATCCTTATGGCTGTCGGTATCCTGCCTCACGCCATTTCCTCCGAAAAGCCCGGCCTCCAGTTTCAGAAAGTTGAGTGCATGACCCTTTGGCGCCTGAATAACCAACATAGCACCCAAATCACGTTCATCGGGAAACAAGGTAGTGGTAACGCGGCTCCGCTCGGGCGACTCACGCCTCGAAGAGGAGTAGGAGATTTCATACCCAAAGGGACGGTCAAACAGACCCGCTTTTAGCGCGAAGCTATTTAGCAACGGCTCCTTTACCAACAGATAGGCATCTTTAATACCCACCCCTTTCTCGGTCATATCTAATTGAAAAACAGCCAGACCAAAACTCTCCTCATAGGCAATCTTTACACGACCCCTGCGAATTCCGAAACGGTTAAAGGGAGTTGCCTCTTCGGCCGATGTCCTGGCGTTTCCAATATTGAGCGAACCCTCCTTATCGGTCCATTGCCACTGACTCTGAATATAACCCGTTAACTTAACCTTAGAAAGCTTCTCTACAGCCGCTGCCACAAGATCGGTTTGCTGCTGCAATTTTTCGACAGGCGAACCCTCCTCGTCTTGAGAATAAGCCACCGAGAAGACAGAAAAAAAGATGAGCATTAAGAGGCAGAAGCGTACAATTTTCATACTGTATAACAAGGTTTTAACATGTTTCGATAGAAAGGAAATAAATAGGAATCTTACCCGATGCAAAGAAAGGGGCGCACTGTTAAATTGATTTTATCGGCCCATTAATTAATTGCAATATGATTGTTAAGGGAATGTTACGCGAAGCGGAAATGGTGAATGGTGAATGGTGAATGGTGAATGCGCTTCGCGCTAAAAAGAGAATGCAGCAATCTTTTTCGCGCTTGCGCGTTTCCTTTCATTAACCATTTACAGTTAACCATTAACCATTTTATCGTAAAGAATCTCTACATTTGCCCCGATGTCGGTTCGCAACTCTCTTTTACCGGAGAGGCGATGAAAAGGGAATCAGGTGAAAATCCTGGACAGTCCCGCTGCTGTAAGTTCCAATACCTTACCACAATTCACTCTGCCACTGTTTTTTGTAAACGGGAAGGCCGTCGGGAAGGGGAACAAGTCAGAAGACCTGCCGCTGTTGTCTGTTTCAAAAGCTTTCGAGGATAGAGCTTGAAACCAATGCCGGCGCACCCTTTTGCGACTCCCATTTGTTTCATTTCCGCTTTCGAAGGCTGTTAATACGCCAAACCGGAAATGAATTTGTATCGCTGGCTCTTATCACTTCAATCCCAAAAAAACATCCGGCTGCGCCTGAGCAGAACGGGTGCCATTCTGATGCTATCGGTTTGCTCAATCACAGCATACGGGCAACCAACGGGCACTCTTACAGAGCAAACAACGGGCGGTCTGGGAGAGCAAACAACGGGCGGTCTGGGAGAGCATGAGACGGGATATTTGAACGGGAAGCTAAGGCCGGACTATTTTCCGGAGGCGCATTTTGCGGAGGCGCATTTTGCGGAGGCGCATTTTGCGGAGGCGCATTTTCCGGAGGCGCATTTTCCGGAGGATTCGGCAAGGGGAAAACGGCTCAGAGAGGTGGAGATCTCGGCGCATCGGATTCAGACCTCGGCAAATTCGGTGTCGCCCTATCAGGTGATAGAACGAAAACAGCTGCAGATGATGCAGGGTACGCAGGCTTCGGATGCCATTCGGCAGTTTTCGGGGATAACGCTGCGCGATTACGGAGGGATCGGGGGGCTTAAAACAGTATCTATAAGAAGTCTGGGCGCCGGACATACCACTGTGGGGTACGATGGGCTTCCGGTTTCGGATGGACAGACCGGACAGATAGACTTGGGCAGGTTTTCGCTCTTTAGTATCGAAAAGATTTCGCTGAATACCGGTCAAAGCGAAAATTTGCTTCAACCGGCCCAAATGTTTGCTTCGGCAGGGGTGGTGCACATTGAGACGGTGATGCCTCAACTCTCCGATGCCAGGCCATTTGCACTCCGGGGGGTAGTGAGAGGCGGATCGTTCGGGCTGTTTCAGCCTGCACTGGCTGTGGCTTTCAGGCTTTGGGACAAGTGGAGTGCCGAAGCCGAAGCTGAATGGCTGCGAAGCGATGGCCGTTACCCCTTTACGCTCAATTACGGAGGTGCGGCCGACTCTTCGTCGCGCGAAAAACGGATCAATTCAGACCTCTCCGACAGTAGGTTCTCGCTGCATGCCCAACGCAACTCTACCAACCATAAAAAGGCATCGTTGCGGGCCGAATATCGAAATTCGGAGAGGGGGCTGCCCGGCCCGGTAATCTTTTACAACAGCTTTTCGAAAGAGCGGTTACAGAGTAACGACCTGCTGCTGCAGGGACGCTATCAGAACAGCAAAAATCGGGTGGAGTGGCAGGTCAATGCAAAGGTGGCCCGAAAGGAGAGTAGCTACCTGGAGGTACGCAACAGTTTACCCGACGGATCGCAGGAGAGCCACTATCTCCAGTATGAAGGATTGGCATCAGGTGCCATGCAGTTCCGGGCCGCCGAAGGGCTTCTTTTATCTACGGCACACGACTTTCATATTTTAACACTCAGCAGCAACCTGCCTCACAATCTGAAGCCGGTGCGTACCTCCTGGCTGGGGGTGGCTGCCGCCCGGTATCAACGCAATCAGTGGGTGGCTACAGCATCGCTCCTCTCCACCCGGAGCAGCGATCATCTACCGCAGGGAAAATCGGGAAAGCTGCATCAGCGCTGGTCGCCCTATGTGGGGGTACAATATCGCTTATCGGAGCAATCGCCTGTCAGGTTACGCCTCTTTTACAAGGAGTCGTTCCGACTTCCCACCTTTAACGATCTCTACTATCCCCGGATGGGTAATCCCTCGCTCAACCCGGAGATTGCCCGACAGTGGAATCTGGGAGCAACCTGGGTCTCTTCGCCCGGGAAGGTGCTCAACTACCTGTCAATCCGCGCGGATGGATTCAGAAATCGCATCAAAAATCAGCTGGTGGCCATGCCCCGCCAATCTATGTTTATCTGGACGGTAACCAACTTTGGCCAGACCAGGATCGAGGGAGCCGACTTTTCGGCGGAGTCGCGCTGGCGTCTTCATGAAGCCCTCACAGTAGAGGCATCGGGATCGTTCACACTACAGAAGGCCGTAGATGTGAGCAACCCCAACAGTTCGAGCTACAATCAGCAGATTCCCTATACACCGCGCCAGAGTGGGGCTGCGATGCTGGCTCTGCAGGCCCGGGAATGGAGCCTCACGTACCAAATCTGGATGGCCGGAACCCGCTACGCGATGGCACAGAATATCGATGCTAACCGTCTCGACCCTTACACCGAACAGAGCATCTCGATGGCCAGAAGATGGCAGGCCGGTTCGGTTCTGCTCACCCTAAAGGGCGAAATCCAAAATCTTACCAACCAAACCTATCAGGTGGTGAAAAGCTATCCCATGCCGGGACGGTCATTTCGTATCGGACTCTATTTCGAACTATAACCCCGCATTTATCTAACCCCATATTCATACAAAACCATGCAAACATCACTTCGTTTTTTACTGATCGGAAGCCTCCTGGGCTTGATCGGATTCACCTCCTGCAGCGACGAGAACCACACAACCCCCAATGCCCCAAAGGTGGCCAAAGGGATCTGGATCTTAAATCAGGGAAGCTGGGGCGGAAACAATGCCGGCTTAACCTACTACAACCGCGAAACCGGCCAGGTAAGCAACGATGTATTTACTACGCTAAACGAGAGAGGCCTGGGCGAACTGGGCGAAGATATGAAGCGGTATGGAAGCCTCCTCTACATTGCGGTAGCCGGATCGGGCACAGTAGAGGTGGTAAACGCCGCTTCGGGCCTGTCGGTAAAACGACTCACATTTCTCGACGAGAGCCAGCAACCGCGCGAACCCAGAGCTTTTGCCTTCCATGCGGGCAAAGCCTATGTGAGCCTTTTCGACGGACATGTGGCACGCATCGATACCGCTACGCTTACTGTAGAGGCAATCACCCCCGTTGGACCCAATCCCGAAGAGATGGCGGTATGGGGCAACCGACTCTTTGTGGCCAATTCGGGCGGTTTGAGTTTTCCGAACTACGGAAATACCGTTTCGATGGTAGATCTTACCACATTTACAGAGACATCTGTCATTGAGGTGGGTATAAATCCGGTACGCATTGCAGCCGATGCCTATGGCGATCTTTACGTGTTATCGCTGGGCAACTATGACGATATCCCCCCCGTATTCCAACGCATCCGGATTGCCACAGCCACCATCGAGACCATTCCCGGACTGGAGGTGGTAAATTTTGCCCTTGCCGGCGACTATGCCTACCTCTATAACCGCAATTATTCCACCATGGAGGTCTCGTTTACCCTGCTCAATGTGAAAGACGATCTGATAGAGCGAGAAGATTTAGTGACCGACGGAACTGCAATTACGCAACCCTACTGCATTGGTGCCGACCCCGTATCGGGCGACTTTTACATTGGCGAATCCGATTTTGCTTCGAACGGCGTTATGCATATCTTCAGCAAAAACGGCGTAAAAAAGGGTTCATTCAGCACGGGAATGAATCCCTATAGAGTAGAGACCGTAAGTTTTTAGTCTTTCCGGAAAGTGAGGGTGAGCAGCACAATCTCCGAACGGGTTCCGATACGGTACGGGGGGCCCCAAAGAGCAAGGCCCGACGATACATAGAAATGGGTGTCGGATCGCTTCTGATAGCCATACGATAACTCATACATCCTTTTCACAATAAGGGATACGGGCCATATCTGACCCTGATGTGTGTGACCCGAGAACTGAAAAAAGAGGTTGTGCTGCTCCGTCTCTGTGAGGTTATATGGCTGATGATCTAATAGCAGTATAGGCAGATCGCGGCCACTCTCTTCGAGCAGGGTGGCAAGGGGTTTACGTCGGCGGGCCGAACGGTCGTCGCGCCCAACCACAGTAAAGAGCGAATCTATCCGCACCGACTGATCGCGAAGGAGGGTAATGCCTGCCCGTTCCAACCACTCGCTGCAGGCCTCGATGCCCCCGTAATATTCATGATTACCCGGCACTGCATAAACCCCGTAGGGAGGATTGAGCCGCTGCAGAATCTCCTCCATCCCCTTACCTGCCAACGAACTCACACCATGGTCTATCACATCGCCCCCCAGTAGGAGAAGATCGGGCCTGAGGGCCTCTATCCGGTTCACATAACGAGCCAGAGAACGGGGGCCGACCGAACGGCCCAGATGAATATCACTTACCAGTGCAACGGTAAATGTATCGGGAGCACCGGGTTTTGCAGGCATCTCTAACCGAAGATGCGTAACCACAGGGTTCTGAAACGCATAGTAGCCATAACCACAGATGGATCCTATCAACACCATCCCAAAAAGTGCCCACACTCGGGCAAAATAGGGAGAGGCGGTTATGAGTGAGGGAAACCAGGGATAGAGGGCATTCGATAGCCGGAGCAGGTCGGTGATCAGGGCAAAAAGCACCAGATAGAGAAAGGGAACCAGCCAGGCCGTACCCAGATGATAACTCCACAGTGCCAACGATTCACCACTGTTTCTTCCCCAAAACATCCCTGCAAAGAAGGCCGCCGAAAGTACCAGCAAGAGTGCGGGCCAGAGCCACCTCAGAAGCGGAAAATTTGCAAGTAACTGCAACCCTCTAACCGAGAGATAGATATGGCCCACAACATAGGCAATCAACATGGAGAGAAAGAGATGTTTCATACGCAGAAGAGCAACGGTTTAAGCCCCAAAGGTAGGCAATTTTGTGCCTCGACTCAGGTAAAGGCTGCCACCTCAACCACAAATCCTCTCACCGGAAAGCGCTCCTGCTTTTCGAGATTACAGGAACTGATTAACGCCATGGCCTTTTGCGCCTCCTCATCGCCGGTAAAGCTGAAGAAAAAGACCGAGTTAAACTTTCCTCTTCCGTAGCCGAACCACCCCTCCTCCAGGGCAGGCTGCTTAACCATTTTATAGCCCACGGTATCGGTAACACTAAAGGCCGTAATTCCTGCCTCGCCCAAAATAGCAGCCACCTTTGGCTGATACTCTTTTAAACTGGTAACAACTAACATTTTCATAAGAACCTCCTTTATGGTTTGGGTCTAATCAAGACGACTTTTCCCGCGCATCATCTTAAAGTATAACAGGGGTACTACAATCAGCGTCAGGAAGGTAGAGGTAATTGTACCTCCCACCAGCGAAACAGCCAGTCCCTGAAAGATCGGGTCGAAAAGGATCACTAATGCCCCAAGGGCAACCCCTCCCGCCGTAAGCAATATGGGCAGGGTTCGCACAGCTCCCGCCTCAATAATGGCCTGTTTCAGAGGAGCCCCCTCATCCAGCCGGATATTAATAAAGTCGATAATCAACACAGAGTTACGTACCATTACCCCTGCCAGCGCAATGAATCCAATCATGGAGGTGGCCGAGAAGTAGGCGCCCATTGCCCAGTGAAGCAGCACTATCCCGATTAGCGAAAGAGGAATGGCGGTGAGCATAACCAGCGGTACGGTATAGTTTTGAAACCATCCCACAATGAGCAGATAGATAATCAGTAATACCACCACAAAGGCAATACCCAGGTCGCGAAACACCTCGTAGGTAATTTGCCACTCACCGTCCCACTTCAGGGTATAGTTCTCTTCCGAAGCGGGTTGGCGGGTATAGGCCTCCGAAAGGGTGTATCCCTCAGGAACCGAAAGGGTATTGAGCCGGTCGGAGATCTTGTTCATGGCATAGAAAGGGCTCTCCAACCTGCCTGCTACATCGGCCACCACATAGACCACCCGCTTCTGGTTTTTGCGGTTGATGCTCTTCTGCTCTACACCGGGGGTAAGAGAGGCCAAACTACCCACGGGAACCGTCTCTCCCAGGGCATTAACCAGATGAAGCCCCTTGATGTGCGATGCATCGGTCTGCTCCTCTTCGGGCAGCTGCAACACAATAGGCACCGGTTGGTACGAGGTGAGCGAATGGAGAGTCCCCACCGTCATGCCGGAGAGTGCGGCCCTGACATTTTGAGCCACTTGGGCAGGAGCTACGCCCATCTTCACCGCCTTTTCCCGATCTACCTCTACCAGCAGCTTAGGCTGATCGGCCTCTACCATCCAGTCTACATCGACAACCCCTTCGGTGGTTTGGAAAAGGTCTTTCACCTCTTCGGCCAACCTAAGTTGACCCTCCATATCGGGGCCGTAAATCTCGGCCACCAGGGTAGACATTACCGGAGGGCCGGGGGGCACCTCGGCCAATTTAATATTGGCTCCGTGGCGCTTTCCAATCTCCGTAAGTGCCGGCCGTAATGCCTTTGCCAGGTCATGACTCTGTTGCTTTCTAAGGTGTTTATCCACAAAATTTACCTGGATATCGGCCACATGATTGCCCGAACGCATGTCGTAGTGTCGAATCAATCCGTTAAAACTGATGGGCGCCGAGGTGCCCACATAAGCCTGGTAACTTTCAACCCATTTATCTTTACCCAAATAAGCACCCATCTCGCGCGCTACAGCGGCGGTTCGCTCCAGCGAGGTTCCCTCAGGCATATCGATAATAACCTGCAACTCGTTTTTGTTATCGAACGGCAACATCTTCACGGTTACCGATTGGGTGAAAAAGAGGGTTAGCGAACCCAACAAAACAACAGTGGTGGCTATCATAAAAATCCACCGTTTGGTACGACTCTCCAACAGAGGAGAGATAAGGCGACGATAGGTTCTGTGAATGTAGCTCTCTTTTACTGCCTGCGGCTCTTCATTTTGCACCTCTGCCCCATCTTTTTGACGCAGAAAAAGATACCCAAGATAGGGGGTGAGCGTAAGCGCAACCAGTAGCGATATTAGCATGGCAATCGAGGCGCCTATAGGCATAGGGCTCATATAAGGGCCCATCATGCCCGAGACAAAAGCCATGGGCAATACGGCGGCAATCACGGTGAAGGTGGCCAGAATGGTGGGATTTCCCACCTCATTGATGGCGTAGAGCGCCGCCTGCATAAAGGGGAGCTGCCGCATCTTAAAGTGCCTGTGCATATTTTCGGCAATAATGATGGAGTCGTCTACCACAATCCCGGTAACAAATACCAGGGCAAAAAGGGTTATCCGGTTAAGGGTATAATCCATAAAGTAGTAGACAAAAAGGGTAAGCGCAAAGGTTACCGGCACCGAAAGGAAGACCACCAAACCGCCCCGCCAACCCATTGCCAGGGCTACGAAGAGGGTTACGGCAATAATGGCAATAAAGAGGTGAAGCATCAGTTCTGACACCTTCTGCGACGCGGTAGCCCCGTAATTACGGGTAGTAGAAACCTGAATATCATTAGGGATCAAATCCTTACGTAAATCATCTACTTTTGCCAGAATCTCGTCCGAAAGCGCCATGGCATCGGCTCCTTTACGCTTTGCCACGGAAAGAGTAACCGCTTGATAATCGGACGGATAATCACTTTTCAGAGCGGTATCGGATGCCCCGTACCCAAAGAACAGATATTGACGGGGAAGTTCGGGGCCATCTTCTATCGCAGCAATCTGACGCAGATATACCGGTTGCCCCTCATCGACACCCACCACAAGCCGGGCAATGTCGTCGGCACTGGTAAGGAAGTTGCCCGTCTCTACCATCACCATTTGGTCCGATTGCCTCAGGTTGCCCGAAGTAACCTGGGCATTGCTCCCTCCGATCAGTTGCGATACGGAAAGAAAATCGACACCGGTTTGGGCCATCTTCTCCTTGTCGAGCACCACACGAATCTGGCGCGAGCGGCCTCCCAGGAGCGATACCGAAGCCACATCGGGAATCTTTTTGACTTCGCCGGCAACCACCTCAGCCAACTGTCGGATCTCGAAATCGCCCTTCTCTTCGCTCCAAAGGGTAAGAGCCAGAACGGGCACATCGTCGATAGAACGATTTTTGACCAAAGGAGGGGTAACCCCCGAGGGCATCTTATCGAGATTTTTCATCAACTCATTGTAGAGCTTTACCAGCGAACTCTCCAGGTTCTGACCCACGTAAAACTGCACTGTAACCATTCCCCGCTCCTTCATAGAGGAGGAGTAGAGATACTCTACACCGGGAATGTTCGACAATATCTTCTCCATGGGAGCCACCACCGTCGACTCAACCTCACGGGAGTCGGCACCCGGAAACCCAAACATAATATCTACTACCGGTACCTCTATCTGAGGCTCCTCTTCGCGGGGAATCAACCAGGTGCTGAACACGCCCACAAACAAAAAGGCAAACATCAGCAACAGGGTCAGTTTAGACCGTATAAAAACCTTGGCTATAGCGCCTGCAATTCCTTCTTTCATAATACCTCCACCGATACGCCGTTATACAATTTGCCTTCATACTTCACAATAACCGGTTCGTCGGCTCTCAACCCGGAAACCACAGTAACCAGATTACCCTCCGATTTTCCCAGACGCACCCACCGTAAGAGAGCCACATTATTGCTGCCAACCACCCAGACGCCCGAGAGTTGTTCGCGATAAAAGAGCGCCTCGCGGGGAATCATCGGATTAGAGACCACGCGGCCAGGCTCCTCTTCGCCCTTACCGGGCAGAAAAAGATGTACATACATACCCGGAAAAAGTTTTGCCTGAACAGAATCGGGAAGGCTCACCTTAACCAGATACTGTCCGCCGGTGGCTGCAGAAGAGGGGCTCACAGCCGTGACCCTTCCCTTTGTGGTAACGCCTGCCGCTTTCACCGTAATTTGAGCCGAATCGCCCGATTGTACCTTTACCACATCGGTTTCGGCAATGGTAGCACTAACCTGCAGTTTTCCCGTCTGCTCTACCACAAGCAGGGGCATACCCGGTGAGGCCATGGTGCCGGCATCGGACATTACCCGGGTAACCACTCCGGCATAGGGAGCACGCAATTGCGTATATTGCAGGGCGACCTCTGTTTCATTGAGCATCTCGCGCGCCGAAGCCACTCGTGCCTGCATAGACCGGTAATGAAGCTGTACATTCTCGAGCTCCTTGGCCGAAACACTCTGCGATTGAAAGAGGGTGCGAAAACGGGCCTCATCTTTTTCGGCATTCTCCAGTGCTGCCAAAGCCTCTTGCAAGGCAGCCTCTACCTGCCGCTGTCGGGCAATAATTTCGCGGTTGCTTATGGCAGCCAGGAGCTGACCATTCTGTACTGTCTCACCCTCTTTTACATAGATTTTCTCGATAGTACCCATCATGCGGGTACTGATCATGGCTGTCTGTTCCGACTCAACCACACCACTGGCAGGAATCCCGTTGTGAAGCACCATTTCGGGAAGAACGGTTCGGACCGAAACGGTCTGATTCACAGAGGCACGCTGGTTAGAGGATTTGCTTTGGCATGCGGCCATTGTTACCCCGAACAAGAGGCCGACTAACAGTAGATAAACGATACGAAGTTGTTTCATGGTATTCATGCTTAACGGATTTCTGATGTGGTTAGAAACTGTAAATAGGCGAGTGCCATATTGTAGGCAAAGAGCGAACCCGTATAACCCAGGTTCTCCTGCGACCAGCGGGTTTGGGCCAGCAGCAGATCGTTGGTACTGATAAGCCCCTCAGCATAGCGATTCTCAATGATGCGCAACGACTCTGCTGCCTGTTGTACAGAGAGTTCTTGTTTCGACACCCTGAAGCGGGCACTCTCCAGATCGCGCGCAGCCGCATGTAATGTTGCCTGACCCTCGGCCTTATAATCTTCTACCTGCAGCGCTGCACGCTCCTGTTCGTGCTGTTTTGCGGTGATTGCATGACGATTCCGTGTGCCGGAAAAGATATCCCAGGTAAGGCTTGCTCCGGCTATGTATGAACCTGCCTCAAACCCGGCTACTTTTCTATCATTGAGTTGATAGGAGGCAAAAGCGTTTAACCGGGGTAAGCGGCTCAATTGTGCCGATTTTACCATCAGGGAGGCGCCCTCCAAGGCTTTATCCATGGCCAGGAAGTCTGCCCGCCGGGAGGGAACGCTATGGGCAGTTTCATCTGTTTGGTGGGGCATTACACTAAGCGGTGGCAGCGAAAACCGGGTTGCGGTATCGCCCATTAGTAAACCCAACCTGTCGGCAGCGTTCTCTGCCTGATAACGTGCGCGATGCGCCTCCGATTGGAGGGTGGTGAGATATAACTGCGCATTTAATTGGTCTGACTTTTGAATCAGCCCCTGTGCATAAAAGTTTTGTGCAATCTGGTAGAGGGTATCGGCCTTATCTCTGGCAGCTTCGAGAAAGGCCGCCGAATGATGAGCCATCTGCAACTCCATATAGGCTTTTTGCACTTCGAAACGAAGTGCCTCACGCCTTCTTTGATACTGAAGTGCATACATCTCCATTTGGGCCTCCATCGCCTGGCGCCGGGCCAACAAATCGAGATTAAGCAGGGGCTGCCTAAGTTCGGCCTGTGCAGAAAAGTTCTCTGTTGCATTGGGGTGATTAAGCCGGGCCGGATCAAAATCGGCGGCCCCCACCACCTGTTGCTGTAACTTCATACCAAAGGCATTGAGCGGATTATCGGTAGTAACTGCAGTATAACTTACCGAGACCTGCGGCAGAAAGAAGGCGCGTGTTTGGCGGTAATTAGCTTCGGCCACAAGTTGTTCGGCCGCCGAAATCTTAAGCGAACGATTGTTTTGCATAG